>JARGFK010000132.1 GCA_029211065.1 Desulfobacterales bacterium | reverse complement strand
CATTACACACAACGGCCTAACTGGAACTACTCAATTGCTCCAGTGAAAATGTGAATTAATTTTTGCGTAAGCCCTAACTGGGTTTATTGGAAGTCATTCGGCTTAACAGTTTTTCCGCCCGATAGGTATTGAATATGCCGCAATCGCACATTCGGGTCAGTTTCTTGGCTGCGCCTTTACAAGTGATGCCACCCTCATCGATTTTATTAACCATATGTTGAATCAGATTGGAGGAAACCATGGCATGTCCGCACATGGTGTGTATCTCCAGAACATCCTCACCCGGAAGCCGGTCGACATTCCCGTGAATCCCCAAAGAGTTGTTGACGGTGTGGGGCGCCAGACCGATTTCAGAACAGATTTTCTTGGTTTCTTCATACAACCCGGATACGACTACTGAGATGCCGAAATCCCGTTCTTTTATCTCTTTCAGGCAGGCTTTGAGTTTATCCCGGTCTTTGAAAACCACGTGTATAATCCTGCTGCTGGCTTTCTTCAAAGCTTCCATGTCGTATAGCTCACCATCTCCCCAATTGGGATTGTGGTTTCCAAAATTCACCAGATCCTTTTCGTAATGGGAAATGACCTCCCAAATCTGCTGCATTTTTTCTTCAGACCCCTCCTGGTTAATCCCCCGGGATATCCGGATCAGCAGCACAAAATCCTCTTGAAGATCTTCGGTTTTTCCTCTGCGATGCAGCGTGTGCGTCATGCTATGCCTCCTTAAACAGGGGGCGTCCGAGCCCCACATTCGTCTTCGTATTCGGCCTGGGTGTAAATCCGGCTTCCTCAGCAATGGCAAGGTTGGGCATGGTTCCATCAGAATCAACGCGGCTAATCAAATCCAGCGAAAAAACCGTGTCAATCTGTGTTGAAACCTCCCGAACAGCGATAAGGGCTTCCTTTAATCGATCACTTGAGATTTTAAATTCAATAATCGCGGAAAGCACTTTTTCGTTTAATACTTCCGGGTTTATTTTGCCTGTGGTTTTATCTACCATCAGTTCCATTAACGGATTATTGGGCTCAAATTCAACGCCTAATTTTGCCAGCCCCATGCAAACCGTTTGGATATCATGAAAAGAGGTACCGACTCCCGGACGACCCATTTCAATGGCAACCCCGGCCATTCCGTACGTATATCGACCGGTCACTTCGTTGGTTTTCATTTCCTCGGTTCCCCGTCCCTGACCGGTGGTGGACGGGTGCTTTACATCGGGATTGCTGAATGGTTCCCGCAACGAACGCGGCCATTCCAGTTTGGGCATGTAAATCGCATCCACCGGGCAGACACCGGAGCGTTTAAAGCAGGCGCCGCACTCCACGCATTCGGCCTGGTCGATCTCGCTGACATTACCGCTTTCCCATTCAACCGATGAAATCGCTCCCACCGTACAATAGGGGTGACAGTCCTCGCATCCGATACACGTTTCCTTATCAATCAGCATCTAAGTCTCCTATTTAGCCGTTTTGGGGTGGTTATTCATCTTCATCTTCAAGCATGGTTCGTTTCAATCTCACGGTCTTGAAGGACACTCCTATGACCATTAAAGCTGCTATTGCCAACAGAGTCGCTGAAATGGGGCGGGTGAAAAAAGTGGAAATATCGCCCAGCGACAGTGCCAGCGCCTGATAGAGGCTATACTCCAGCATGGGGCCCAGAACCAGCGCAATAACCATAGGCCCTCCGGGAATATCGTATTTCTTCATGAAATATCCGAATATGCCGAAGATCCACATGACCCATACATCGTACACATTGATGTTCAGGGAATATGCACCGATGATGCAGATCAGGAGGATGGCCGGATATAGGTAGCTGTATGAAAGTCGCAGGCTCAACGCAAACAGAGGGACCATGGGAAGGTTCATGATGATCAAAATAATATTTCCGATAAACATGCTGGCAATGAGCGCCCATACAAAATCCGGGCTGGTGGTGAACAGCATGGGGCCGGGTCTTAGCCCATAGAGCATCAGGGCGCCCAGCATGACCGCCGTCGCGCCTGAGCCCGGGATGCCGAGGGCCAGCAGGGGCACCATGGCGCCGGAACAGGCCGAGTTGTTGGCAGCCTCGGGCCCGGCAACCCCTTCGATGGCGCCCTTGCCGAAGCGCGAGGGGTCCTTGGCCGCGCCTTTTTCAACGCCGTAAGAAATAAACGACGCAATGGTCGACCCGGCACCGGGGAGAGCGCCCACCAAAAATCCGACCACCGTGCCTCTGATGATCGCCCATTTTGAATCCATCACATCCTTAATGGTGGGCCATAAATTTTTAAATTTCACATTGACCGTCTTCATTTTCAGGTGTTCTTCGGCGGAAACCAGAACTTCACCGATACCGAACACCCCCATGACGACCGTGACAAAAGAAATGCCGTCCGTCAGCTGGGGCACCCCGTAGACAAACCGGGGGGCGCCCTGCACAATATCCGAACCGACCGTACCGAGGGCAAGACCGATAACGGCGCTCATTAATGATTTGGTTATCGATTTCCCGCCCACAAAAACGATGGTCAGCATCCCCATCACAATCAGGCTGAAGTATTCCGCCGGACCGAATCTAAGACTGAAAGCCGCCAAAGGCACCGCAACAAAAATCAGCCCGAAGGTCCCGACGATGCCGGCAAAGAAGGATCCGATCGCGGAAATCCCCAAGGCAACCCCGCCGCGCCCCTGGCGCGCCATCTGGTAGCCATCAAATGTCGTTACCACGGAAGCTCCTTCGCCCGGAACATTTACGAGGATAGAGGTTGTGGATCCGCCGTACTTGGCGCCGTAATAGATCGATGTCATCATAATCATGGCCGAAGTGGCATTCATTCCAAAGGTCAGCGGCAGGAGTATGGCGATGGTTGCGCTCGGCCCGAGACCGGGCAGAATCCCCACGATGGTTCCGAAAAAGCAGCCAATGGTCGCCATCCATAGATTGAACGGGGTCAGCACCGTGTCGAAACCCTGCATCAAGCTAGTAAAAATATCCATTTTTTCCTCTCCTTTAAATTCCTAAAAAGCCTTTGGGGAAATTGATATCCATCCAGTAGCTGAAAATGAGAACAACAAATCCGCTGAAAACGATCCCGTAAAATATGCTTTTCAGAATGCCGACTTTTTCCAGGGTAAACAGTATCAGCGCTACGAATAAAAATACGGTAATGAGAAGCCCCAGCGTGTTAAAACTCAAGGCAAATCCGGCGATCAACAGCAGGATAATCCCGATCCGACCCAGGGATTTCCACCCCGGCAGGCGTGGTTTTTCGTACTCTTTATCACCCCGCCTGCGAAACGTGTTTACGAACAAAAAAATCGAAAGTATTGATAAAAAAATCCCCAGCCAGAAGGGTTCAAAACCGGGTCCGGGTCCAAATTCTGACAAGTAGTCGAATTGCAGTGCCTCGAGTATCAACCAGAGACTGAGGCCCATGCCAAATATTGAAAACACTCTATCTCCTTTTCTCATAACATCTTCCTCCTGACCGGGGATCTTCGTGAATCATGTTATTTTTTCTTTTTAAACGCGCCCAGCTCATCAACGTCCACTTTGAGCTCTTTCAGAAATTTGGTGATATACACCTTGGTGTCGGCAGATGTCATATACGCGCCTTCCATATACGACTTTTTAAGAAAATCCTGGAACCCCTTGCTTTTATACAGTTTAAGGAGTGCATCTTCCCAGAATTTGACCGCATAGTCGGGCATATTCGGCGGCGCCCAGAATCCGCGCGGCTGGATAAAGGTGGCGTTAATCCCCTGTTCCAACATGGTCGGAAGGTCCGGCATCTGCGAGAGTCTTTCCGGGGTCATGGTGCCCAGCGATTTTACTTTACCGGCCTCGAGCTGCCCCATCTGTTCTTCCAGATTTCCGAACGAAAAATCGACATGTCCGCCCAGCATGGCAACCGCAGCCGGTCCGCCGCCGCCAAAGCCGACCATATTCAATTTTACCCCGGCCGCTTTTGAGATCCGATGGGCACAGATGTGCTCTGAGCCGGCCGTGCTGCCGTACGCAACCGAAACCCCATTCGGGTGTTTCTTGGCATATGCGATCACCTCTTTCATGTCGTTAAATTTAGACTCCGATCGGGTCCAGGCCATGTTCACATCCATGGTCATCATCGGCAGAAAGGTGATCTCCTCTAGTTTCATCTTGCTCGTTCCGCGTATCATGGTAGAAAGGGGAGACGAAGTGAACTGCATCAGAACATACGCAGAGCCGGCTTTGCTTTTCATATAATTCATGGCCACCGTACCGGATCCGCCCGTTCGATTATTGACGTTTATTTTCTGTTTGACCAGCCCTTGTGTTTCAAGCATATGGGCCACGGTCCGGCTGAACAGGTCGCTGCCGCCGCCCGGTGAAGAATGGACGACAAATTCAATCGGCTGGTCGGGGTATTCGGCTTTTGCGTCAAGCGTGATGATCATGGCGCCGACGCAAAACATGATTGCCAATACACTGGACAAAATTTTCCGTTGCATAACTTCCTCCTTTTTTCATTTATGTTACGTTGCGGTTGGCTATCATACAGCTATTATTATTTTTACATCACCTCCTTTTCAGAAAAGTTCGGTCAAGTTGCCGCTCTCAATCTAAAACACGGTTTTTACGCATCGCCGTTCCCAGGCCTACGTTTAAGTGGAACGCTACACCGCCGGGCCCGCGTCAAACCCAAGGACGCCTTCACACCAGGCGGCCGCTTTCATCAGCCCATCCTCTGCCAGGGGTTGGGCTGCCAGCTGGATCGCAAACGGCAGACCGCTGCCATCCCTACCGGAGGGGATGGACATGGCCGGAAATCCGGCGACACTCCAGGGCTGATTAAATATGCTTGATCCCGTTGAAGCGAGTCCTTTAGGCGCCGTGGACGGGGCGCTCGGCATAAAGGCCGCATCCACCCGGGACAGGAGCGCGGCCATATCTTCCTGGAATCTGATCCTTTTGTGAAGAAACGACACATGGGTATGGGCGGAAATCTTTAAACCCAGCTCGATTCTGTTCCTGATATTGGGCGGATATTGATCGCCATGGAGGCCAAACATCGGACCGTGATAAGCGGTAAGCTCCGGTTCTTTGATCATGCTCCAGGCCTCTTTGAGACAGGTAAAAGAATCCGGCAGCTTCAAATCGACGACGGCAGCGCCCGCTTCCCTGAATTTGTCTCTAACTGCTGAAAGGTGCGACCGAACCGCTTCGTCAGCTTCCGTCTCGAAAAATTCTTGAAGGAATCCCAATCGCATACCGTCTTCGGATTTTGGGGGTCCGGCAACCTTGTGCGGCAGCGGGCGGCGGGCAAAAGGAATCAGCGCCATATCTTTCATAAGATGCCAGAGGATCGCAGCATCCGGAACACAGCGGGTATGCGCTCCGACATGGTCCAGACTCCACGAATTCGGGACCACGCCTTCAACACTGACCGTCCCATAGGTCGGTTTCAAGCCGACGATGCCGCAGTAAGCCGCCGGCCGCAGCAGGGATCCGCCGGTCTGGGTCCCCAGGGCCGCCAGACACATCCCGTCCGCAACTGCGGCAGCGGATCCGCTGCTGGAGCCCCCCGGGGTGTGGTCCGGATTCCAGGGATTGCAGGTAATGGTCGGATCATTATTGGCAAAGGGGGTGGTTTCCGTCTTTCCCAAAAAGATGGCGCCCGCATCCCTGAGGCGTTTAACCGCCGGCGCGTCCTCAGCCGCCAGTTGCGCCGGATAAATGGGCGAACCGGCCCGGGTCCACGTTCCCTTTACGTCAATGATATCTTTGACGCCGATGGGAATGCCATGGAGCTCCCCACGCCATTTCCCGGCACGCAATTCATCATCACAGCGCCGGGCTTCCGACAGCGCCGCTTCTTCATATACTTCAACCCAGGCATGAACCGTGTCTTCCCGTGCCTGAATTCTTTCCAGACAGGACGTCGCCAGTTCCAAGGCCGTCAAGTCGCCTTCGCGCATCTTGCGGGTGGCCGCATTAATCGTCAATTCCCGGGGATTTTGCGTTTTTTTGTTCACAGGTGCCTTGTCTCAAAGTCTTTGTGATAAAATCTTCATCATTCTTTTTTTTGACATTGTTGCAGCAGCGCTTCACAGCGGTCCGAATTAAAAATCCCGCAGGGACACGGCTGCGCCAGAAGGGTGGCCCCTTCCTCCGGACTCATTTCACCGGATTGCACTTTTTTGATCACGGCTTTGGATAATTTGAAAGAAACCAACCCGTGGCCACACATGGTCGTCATTTCCAGGACTTGCGCTTCGGGAAGCAGGGCCTTTTTCCCGTGTATGCCCAGCGACAGAAAGGCTGTATGCGGTTTTATGCCTATTTCTTCGGCAATTGCGACAATCTCGTCAATCAAACCGCCGGTTACGATGGAGATGCCTGTATCAGCTTCTTTTAATTTGACCAGTGCGCTTTTGATGGATTTTTTATCTGAAAAGCAACAGGCAACCCCGTAGGCTTTGTCCAGGGTTTTTGCATATTCAGCGGGATCCAGTCCCGCCTTGGCGTTTTTTCCGGCCTGACTGGAACCGAAATTCACCGGTTTTTCCGAAAGAATGATCTCTAAAATCTTGCGCAATTTCGGTCCGCACCCTTCCCGATTGACCCAGCGGGAGGCCCTGGCATAAAAGGTATAATCGTTCTGCAGATTTTCTTCTGTTCCGTTACGGTGTAGCGAATGACTCATAAAAACCTCCTTACGCTTCCACGATGGGACGACCCATGCCCATGTTGATTTTGGCGTTGGGTCTTGCCGGAAGACCGATTTGGGCCAGCCGGGACCTTACCGGCAGGGTTCCGTCCGACGCAAAACGCGTGGCCAGACCCCAGGAAACAACCGTATCGACTTCTGCCAGGACCGGACGCAGCGTGTTAACAGCGTCCTCAAGTTGATTCTCAGTAATTTTAAATTCCAGAATGGCCGACAGCACCTTTTCATTGAGAACTTCGGGTTTCATTTCTCCGGTTGCTTCATCCTTTAAGAGCAGGAAAACCGGATTGCTCTTTTCAACCTCGACATCCATTTTTAGGAGCACTTTCAATACCTTTTCAATCTCGGATATCCGGGTGCCGGTGCCGGGACGTCCGAACTCCAGGGCCATGCCGTATTCACCCCGGCGGTAGCGGCCGGTTACATCATTGGTTTTCATTTCCTCGGTGCCGCGTCCGCCCTGTTTCAGGGTGGGATACTGAACCGCCGGATCGCTGAATTCTCTTCGGATCGAGCGCGGATACTGGAATGCCTCCTCCGGCATGTAAATGGCCTCGGTGGGGCAGACCGCAGCCCGCAGACAGACCCCGCACTCAACACATTCATCCTGGTCCATATAGGTTGCTTCTTCTCCTTCAAGGATGCACTTCATGGGACAGTAATCGATGCATTCCAAACACGAAATGCATTTTTCCGGATCAATTTTCATCTTTATCCTCCTCAGCAGTTTTTCGTGTAAATCTTTGCCGAACGTGGCTCAGGATCGCGCTCTGTCTGTTTTTTTCCGCATTGTCGAGGTCGCCGGATTCAAACCACTGAATAATCGCCGCATGGTTTTCAATGGAATCTTTCATCCATCCCGGTGCACGGACAACCATGCGCCGATAGCGCATGGTCTGCTTGTCAAATGTTTCCAGCAGTTTCATCAATTGCTGATTATCGCTTTCCTGAGAAATCATATCGTGGAAGCTCCGGTTCAGCTTAAAGTACTCATTCACGTTATTCTGTTCGGCAACGGCAATCATCTTTTCGTGCAGTTTTTTTAATTTCCGGATCACACCCGGTTTGTTTTTTTTTATGGCAAGATAAACAGCCAGGCTATCCAGCCTGGCCCTGATGGTATAAATATCCTCGGCTTCTTTTAATGTTGTTTTCGTAACCGATACGCCCCTGCGCGGCTCTCGCTGGACAAAACCCTGGCTTTCCAGTATCCGCAGGGCTTCCCGCACCGGGGACCGGCTCACGCCAAATGATCGGCAAAGCTCCTCCTCAATAATCCGCTGGCCCGGTTTCAGGGAGCCGTTAATAATTTTATTTTCCAGATCCTGGAAAATATATTCTGACAGACTTTTATGATTGATAATTTTTTTCATAAGATTAACCTTTAAAAATAAGGCGGGATGAATTATAAGTAGATTGTCGACAATCGTTTGTCAATACCTTTTTGGCAAACCGTCGTTTTTTAAATTTTATACCGCTTTCCATACTAAGTTTCCGAAACAATGAATTGCGGTATAAGCGATTGTAGAAAAAATACATTGGGATAACGGAACGTTTTTTTAACAACCGCTATATTGTAACCGGGGGCGTTTTTTTGAATAGCCCAATTTAAGGCAGTCGATGAACTTTGGCTGAAAATCGGCGTCTCCTTCAGGAGTTGACGGGTGAAAAAAATATTTTATGGATGGTGGATCGTTTTGGTCTGCTTCTTTATCACCTTCTATACCAGCGGCGCGGTGATATTGAATTTTACGGCTTTCTTTGAACCCATATCCAGAGAATTCGGCTGGAGTTATACGGCTATCTCGGTTGCCGCTTCCATTCGCGGCCTGGAGCAGGGAATCTTTGCGCCTGTGATGGGCTTTCTTGTCGACCGGGTGGGCGCCAGGAAATTACTATTCAGCGGCGTCTTTACAATGGGTCTGGGATTGATTCTTCTCAGTTTAACCAACTCACTCCCCGCGTTCTACGGGGCAACGGTGGTGCTTTCAATCGGCTTCAGCGCCTGCACCTGGCCGGTAATCGTGCCCGCAGTGGCGAACTGGTTCAAGAAAGATATGGGCAAAGCCCTCGGCATTATATCTGCGGGCGTCGGCGTCGGCGGCCTGCTGGTCCCAATAACCGTGATGCTCATCAATTATTATCAGTGGCGAGCCACTTTCGTTATCCTGGGTGTGGGCATGTGGCTGTTTGGAATCCCCCTCATATTCATCATCCGCCAAAGCCCGGAAAAATACGGCTTGCACCTGGACGGAAAGTCACCTGATATTCATGCCGTCGCGACAACGGATCAGGACCGGGACTTCGCTATTAAAGATGCCATCAGGTCCAGGGCCTTCTGGCACATCAGCATTGCCGACGCAATCCGCTTGATGGCCATGACGGCCCTCATTACCCATATCCTGCCCTATTTAAGCAGCATGGGAATATCGCGGTCAAAAGCCGCTTTTGTGGCAACGTTAACACCGGTGTTAAGCATCGTCGGCCGGTTGCTTTTCGGTTGGCTGGGGGATAACTACAGCAAAAATCATGTTCTGGCTTTGGCATACACCCTTGGCGGAATCAGTCTTTTATCATTCTCTTTCGTTCATGTGGCCTGGCTGATCATTCCCTTTCTGATTTTCTTTCCGTTGTCCTGGGGGGCGGCCCCGCTACGGGACGCCACCATGCGGGAATACTTTGGCCGGGCGTCTTTGGGGTCCATTCTGGGCATCATGGCGGGCATCGGCACCGTCGCCAGGATTTCAGGGCCGTTTCTGGCCGGCTGGACCTATGACACTTTTGGAGACTACCGCTTTATCTGGCTGTTCCTTGCAGCCTCATTTGCAGTCTGCGTAATATTAATATTGACAATCAAACCCGATCGGACGCGGTTTGAGCGATAATTTTTTGGAAATCATCAATTTTTTCCAGCATCCAGATTTTATCTGCCAATGCCATGGCGTTATCCGCACCGATTACTTTCCCCGCCATACTCATATATTTGTGAAAGAGCTGTCCATCCGTAACCGGATTTCGGGGTGTCCCGCTCGCGTGGGGAACATGTGCCTCGAATTTTTTCCCATTTTCAAGATAGATGACGACGCGTGCTTCTTCATGACGAAAGTCCGGATTCACCCTGAGGGATGTCCGTTTTCTGGCTGATACGATTTCAGCCGCATAGACCCGCTCATCGGAAAATTGATCCGGACCGCAGGCGCCGTCCACCAACGCCGCCGCCATACAATGGTAGATGCTGAATTTGCCGTCGATGCCCGTTTTCGGTGTTTTTTTTCCAGTGACATCCGGCACCATCGGATGAACTTCAGCCTCTATTTTCAGTACCTCCTGGGGTTGAATCTTTTCCCGGTTTCGCAGGCTGATGATGCCGTCAACCGTGGGATGAATCACAACGCCGCAGGAATACGGCTTTACGCTGTTTTCCAAAATCCCGAAGTTTTTACCGATGTCGGCAAGCACCGCTTCGAGGTGATACTCTCCGGCATTCACCGCAAAAAATCCCCGGGGTGTTTCAAGGACATTTTCAGAGCTGGTAAAACCCGCCTGGATCAGCAGGGCCGCATAAAGCCCGGACATGGCCGCCTTGCCGGGATGCAGCGATTTCGACATGGTGCCGAACATTTCACGCAGTCCGCTGGCATAGGTTGCAGCAATTCCAAACGCCTGGCGCATCTGCGAACCATTCAGCGCCATTATCTTTCCAACGGCGGCGGCAGCCCCGAAACCACCCACCATTCCGGACATATGCCAACCCCGTTCTTCGTGATGTTTGAAGAGAACGCTCCCAATCCGGTTTTCCGTTTCATATCCCAGAACAAACGCCAGCAAGGCCGCTTTGCCGCTTACGGTCATCGTTGCGCTTAAAGCGGAAATCGCCGGCCAGACAGGCGCACTCGGGTGTACAAAACTCACCAAATTGGTATCGTCATAGTCCAGCACATGAGACATGTACCCATTAATCATGGCGGCATTCAATATATCGGTTTTCCGCTTTCTCCCGATAATTGTCGCCTGGTTCGAACAGCCAACCCTTTCGGCGACGCTAAGCAGACTGTCGACCCCCGGATGCGAAGACCCCCCCAGGGCAACCCCCAGCCAATCGATTAAACACCGTTTGGCAGCGTAAATCACTTCAGCCGGAACCGTTTCATAGCCGGCGTCAACAACATATTGGGCCAATCGTTTCGTCAAATCTTTTTCCATCCTGCCTGCCTCCGGTATTTGATGTTTTTTTCGCAGTTAG
>JARGFK010000131.1 GCA_029211065.1 Desulfobacterales bacterium | reverse complement strand
CCGGCAGCAGCAATCCTTTCTCGCGAGCTTCCTTACGCCATTTGAAAAGAGTGGCTTCGGAAATGCCTTCTTCCAGGGACAACTTTCTGATGGATCGGTTGTGCGGCGGCATCATTTTCCGCAGCACGGCTTCTTTACGTTCTGATGGATATCGCATGAGTTCTCCTTCTGCCCCCTCTTATAGCGGGTTTTACCTCATGCGACAACTATCCTAACACAGGGGGACCGTCCGCAAAAAATAGCGGGAGCGGTGTTCGGCGGACCAGTCCGCCTGAATGGGGGTGGTGTAAATCCATCGGCGCAGGGGTGAATCATTGATCCGGCCCACCCGGAAGGGGGTGTCACTGAGGAACGCCAGCAGGGCGGTTTCACCGAATCCCGCGCGCCTTAACCGTTTGCGTTTACTTAAAACCCATCCGTTTTCATGTAAGATCGGCGCATCTTTAACGCCCTGCTATTGCCCAACGGCAGAAACAGTCAGTAGAAATCAAATCCCGGACCCTGACTTTGCACATAATATTCCCTTAATCGCTATCCGTGTCCGTCTGTCCGGCCCCTTTATTTTCCTTCCAGCTATCCAAAACCCTTAGAACTCGCCACCGATAATTCTTGTAAAATATAGGTTAACCTTTTCATTTTTTACTTATTATAAAGTGTATATTCTTTTTCTTCAATTAAATCAGATTGAGTTGATAAATTGATTTGTTTTTTTATTTCTGACCGCCTATCATTTTCGATGTAAACACTTCTAGCTAGTTGTACAAATTCATCGTCGAATTCTTTATTTAATTCCTTTAACCGAATTTTATCTTCGATTACCCAAAGAGTTTCGTTGATTTGTAGTAATGTCTTATACAAAAGGGAATTTTTTGAAATTCCAAGCAGAATCATTTTTTTATATAATAAATTAAATTCTTTTTTTACATTAAATAGTTTTTCCTTTGATTTAATCTTCTTCAATTTTATTGATAAGATACTTACTTTGTCTACAAGCTCTCCATTTGAAATATTAATTTGCATTTTAATATAAACAAGTTAGAATGCTAATAATTAAGAAGTTCTAAAAACCCCTTCTCCACTTCAGACACCGTAATCATATTAATATCATTTTCGTTTCTAAACCATACTGCCTTATCAGTGAGTGGTTTTGCATTATCAGGATCAGTTGTTGAAAACAGAGTAATGATTGGCAGACCCATTGCCGCCGCTATATGTCCTGGACCGGTATCGTTTGATATGAGTATTAGGCACTCAGATATTGTGTTTATTATATTAAGGTCTTCATCATATGATAAATCCCAATTATATTCATCGCACACATTTTTGATTTTCGGTATTAAAAATTTGTCTTGAGGCCCTAAGAAAAAACGAATTTCAAATCCTCTTTTAGATATTCGTTTTGCTAATTCAATGAAGTTGCTTTCGGACCAACGTCTTGATTCTGTTGAGGAGCCAATATTAAAACCAACAAGCCGTCGATTTATTTTCCTGTTCGTAGCTATCTTGGGAAACGTTGGCGCTGGTATTATTTCTGGTGCGGAATGACCGCAGGCTTCTGATACTGCTCTCACAAAATATCGTGTTCTATGTTCGAGTTCCCAATTAGCTTTGATGAAAGAATTGTAAATTTTTTTTCTTAAAAAAGATTCTTTTGTTCTTCCAACGCGGATAGGCGCACCTGTTAGAAATGATAGAATCGCTGTTTCTCCAAATCCCTGTAAATCAAATACGACATCAAACTCTTTTTGGGGGTGAAAATATAAGCGACAAATGAGTTTGAGAGCGCCAAATAAGGCTGAAAAAAATCTATTCTTTTCTTTAAAACCACGGCGGTCAATGGCCTCAATCTTGTCTACATTCTCTGAATGCTCTAATATTTTAGAAAAACCAGTATCTGTTACATATGATATATGACAGTTATCAAAATTTTCTTTTAACCATTTAAGAGCCGGAAGAGTCATTACAACATCACCCATTCCAGACCAACGGATTACTAAAAACTTTTTTGGCATCTTATCTCCAAAAATCAAAAAAAGTCCAAACTAATTGAAAGCTATTTCAATATTATATTTATAGCAAAATAAATTAATGATTGAAAATTGTCAACTACCGCAAGAACATTATGTAAATCGCCGTCCAGACCGTCCAAACCTGTCTGCTGGTCAGGAAAAAAACAGAAAAAGTATAGTCATGTCGTCACAAGCGTTGTTTCAGTCTGTTATAACAGGATGTTACCAATGCCGATGATGATGACGGTCTGCCTGTCGTGTCACTGAATGTAATCCCCTTTTTTTATGGACCGTTAAACCTGTTTTAATCTTTTGGGGTAAATTCCCCGCTGCTTGCGCCGGGGTAGTTCAGAAAGCATTTATTTTGCAACCCGCGGATTTATCTGCTATGAATATCACGATATATCAAAAACAAATAATAAACAATTTAAGGAACGCAGCCATGCCAATCAGCAAAGAACTTCTGGATATTCTGGCCTGCCCCAAGTGTAAAGGCGACATCCATCTGAATGATACCCAGGATGGACTTATTTGTGAAAAATGTAAACTTCTGTATGAGATAAGGGATGACATTCCCATTATGCTCATCGATGAGGCCAAACCGTTAGACGCGTGACGAAGTTTGTTCGGCCACAGGCTCTCCCGGATATAAAACGACCCGAACCCATATGAGCAACCCACAGACCCCGAAGCCGGCAAAACTGGTTGTCGGTCTTTTCATGAACGACAAGCGCCTGTTGGAACCGGCGGCCTGCGATCTCGGCAACTCTTTCGGACCCATCGATCTGGCTGGTCCGTGGTTTAACTTTGATTTTACGGACTATTACAGTTCTGAAATGGGCGGGCCGCTTTTTCGGCGGGTTCTGGCCTTTAAAAATCATATTCAGCAACATGATTTAGCAGATATTAAACTCATTACCAATGATTTTGAGCAGAAATATTTAAAAAACGACCGTCGCCGGATCAATATCGATCCGGGTTATCTGGTGCATGAACGCTTTGTCCTGGCCACCGCCAAAAACTTTACGCATCGGATCAGTATCGGCAAGGGTATCTATGCGGACTTGACCCTGATTTACACCCGGGGGGGATTCCGGACGCTGCCTTGGACGTATCCGGATTATGCCGCAAAAAACATGCTGGATTTTCTGGAGCGGGTCCGCAGCAAGTACCTGAAAGATATCACCTGAGTGTTGCATGACAATCGATGAGAAGCTGTTAGAGAGGGGAAAATGTTAAAAAGTATGACGGCATATGCCAGTTCCGAGAAGACATCCGTAGACCTGACGGTGAATACTGAAATCCGTTCTTACAACAGTCGTCATCTGGACATAGTCCTGCGAATCCCCAACAACTACCAATCTCTGGAAGAGCAGATTAAGGGACTGATCGCCGCTCAAATTACAAGGGGGCGGGTCGAGGCAACGGTGCAGATCCGGGCGAGTATTGATAATGCCTGCGCATTTGAGGTCGATGAAGCCAAAGCAAAAGCCTATCATATGGCCCTGATGCAACTGCGTGACCTGCTGCAGCTGAAATCCGAAATACCGCTGGACCTCATAACCGGCAGCGGCATCATCAGACCAAAGGAGATCGATATCGACCTGGATGCCGGCTGGAATGTCGTCCGTGAATCTCTGGCTGCGGCCATTTCCGATCATGATGCCATGCGCAGCCGGGAAGGGGCCGCCCTATTCAAGGATTTTGAAGAACGGCTTTTCTTTATCGAAACGTGTATGAATGAAATCGAAGCGGCCTCATCCGGTCTGATCGCCCATTACAAAGAACGTCTACAGGAACGCATAAGCGTTTTAACCAACGGGCTGATTGAGATAGATCCCGGCCGCATCGCACAAGAAGCGGCGTTTCTGGCTGACCGCTGCGATATCTCCGAGGAGATTGTCAGGGCCCGCAGCCATATCCAGCAGTTTCGCACCATCATGGCGGCCCAGGACCCGGCCGGCCGCAAGCTCAACTTTCTGCTGCAGGAGTTCAACCGGGAGTTCAATACCATGGGGTCCAAGACGGGCAACCAAAAGGTATCTCATATCATTGTCGATGTGAAATCAGAAATTGAAAAAATTAGGGAGCAGGTTCAGAATGTTGAGTAGGGAGGTTTTATGGAGCAGACTCTTCTAAGCATTGGTTTCGGCAGCACGGTGGTTGCCGAACGGGTTGTGGCCATTGTTTCACCGAATTCAGCCCCGATGAAGCGGCTCAAAGATGAAGCCAAAGATGAAAAGCGCCTTGTGGACGCAACCCATGGGCGCCGGACCCGATCCATCATCATCATGGACAGCAATCACATCGTTCTCTCAGCGATCCAGTCCGATACCATATCCCAGCGCTATGCATCGCTGAAGGAACCGCTTTAATCCGACATGATGCTGTATACAAGCATTCCACGCCCCACCGGCCATGACCAGACCCGTCGCCAAGGCCTGCTCTTTGTGATTTCAGCGCCATCCGGTGCGGGCAAAACAACACTCTGCAAGTCCGTGCGGTCGGATTTTCCGGATCTGCTGTACTCGGTATCCTACACCACCCGAAAACCTCGAAGCGGGGAAAGGGAAGGGGTCGATTACCATTTTATTTCAGCGAAAGATTTTAAGGAGCGGATCCGACAGGGCCGCTGGGCGGAGTGGGCGGAAGTTCACGGCAATATTTACGGTACCTCGGCAGATGTAATAGATGCGGGCTTATCCGCTGGCCGGGACATCCTGCTCGATATCGACGTGCAGGGCGCCGTCCAGATCCTGGCGCGTTATCCGGAATGCATTACCATTTTTATCATGCCGCCGGACATGGAAACCCTCCGGCGCCGTTTGGAATCAAGGGGCACCGATGGCCGGGAGGAAATTGCCCGGCGGCTGAAGAACGCCGAAGCGGAAATGGCCCAACGGGATCTATATCGGCATGTCATCCTGAATGACCGTCTGGACGAAGCACAAAAAGAATTAAAAACGCTCATCCGGAAATACCGGACAGAACGGGGTTTGCGATAAGATGGAAATTCTTTACGGAATCCATCCCGTAACCGAGGCGCTTAAGGCCGGGCGCAGGGATTTTGTTGAAATCTACCTTGCCGGAGAAAAGAGTTCCGGCCGCGTTCTGCAGACTGCTGCGATGGCGGAATCCAAAGGAATACCCGTAAAAAAAAAGACGGCTGCCCAGCTTGGCGCAATCACCAGAAGCGAAATGCACCAGGGTATCGGCGCCGGCGTCGGTCCTTACCCGCTGGTGGAAATGGATACTATTCTGAATAAATCCGCTGAAAGGGGAGGGCGCCCTTTTATCCTGCTGCTGGATACTATTCTCGATCCGCATAATTTCGGCGCCCTGGTACGTACGGCTGATTCTGTGGGGATTGACGGCATCATCATGCCCAAAGACCGTTCGGCCCCGCCGTCACCGGCTGTGTCCAAGGCTTCCTCAGGGGCGCTCGAGCATGTCCTGCTTGCCAGGGTTACCAATATGGTTAATGCCATCAAGGATTTGAAGAGACAGGGGGTCTGGATTGTGGGAATGGACCGGGACGCGGACCAATCTCTTTTCAGTAGCGACTTAACGGATTCCATCGCCATTATCATCGGGGGCGAAGAAAAAGGGATCCGCCCGCTGGTCAAACAAAACTGTGATTTTAGGGTCTCGATCCCCCAGGCCGGCCAGGTGGCATCGCTGAATGCATCGGTGGCCGGGGCAGTGGTGATGTATGAGGCCTATCGCCAACGGACGCTGTGTAAGTCCGAAGCACGAAATCCGAAACAATAATTAATGACCAAAATTCAAATGATCCAAACAATAGACTTATCTGACCTCGTGAATTTGGTTTCGTATTTCGATATTCGGATTTCGAATTTTGCCGATGGCTTTTGCGTAAATCGTGCCCTCTGGGCATAGACCAACGCCTGCCTCTCTGGGGTCGGATATTTACTTGGATAGAAAGTTTTCCGCTAGAAATGAAATCAACCGGTGGTTGCCGGCAAGACGGTAAAATCGGAAAATATTTATGGGAAGAGTCCTTATGGCCGGGGCTTGGCTGCCGCAGATTCTTAACGCCGTAAAAGCGGCTCTTTTCCCCTGTAAATGTCTATCATGCGGCCTTTTTTTTCATGGGGCAGCGGGTCCTATCGACCAACCCGGACGGTTTCTTAGAGATAAATCAACGCTGCTCGGGTCTAAACATGCAATTTTCAAATGGGCGCTGGCCCCGTTCGTCTGTCCGGCCTGTTCCGATAATTTTAGACCGGTGGGGTCTCCCCTGTGTACCCAATGCGGCCTGATGTTCCAGAGCCGCGAGGGGGATGATCACCACTGCGGCGAATGCCTGGAAAAACCCAAACGGTTCAGGAAGGCCCGTGCGTTCGGGGTCTATGATCAGGCCCTGATGGAAGGCATCCATCGTTTCAAGTACAAAGGCAAGGTGCAGTTGGCGCGCCCGCTGGGGATCCTGTTGTTGGCGGCGTTGCTGACCTACTGGGATGAAGACCTGCCGGACATGGTGACGCCGGTACCGCTGCATACCCGAAGGTTCAGGGAAAGAGGCTTTAATCAGGCATTTCTGCTGATACGGGACTGGCCTCGCATTGCTGCGGCATTATCGGTAGCGTTACCGAATGTTACAATCGACCGGGAGGTGCTGCTAAGAACCAGATGGACCGAGCCCCAGACCGGCCTGGGGCGCAGCACCCGCCTTAAAAATATAAAAAACGCTATTGGCGTCAGCGACGAAACCCGGGTTTTTCAGAAAAAGATCCTGCTGGTGGATGATGTGTATACCACCGGCGCCACCGTGGACGAATGTGCCGGGGTTTTGCTCAAGGCCGGGGCCGAGTGGGTGGATGTGCTGACACTGGCACGCACCATGTAAATATAGGTCCGTTGTTTGTTGGTGATTGTCAGTCGCTAAAGCATTTTCGGCAACTTACAGCGGAGCGAAGCCAGTTATCTGGTTCAGAGCTATCTATTGTTTTATTACATTTCAACGGACAACTGACAAAATCAATGGACACTAAACCAATGCAGATTTCATCTAAAGTTATTGAACTCAATGATTTTCTCAAAAAACTGAAATACTTGCGGCAGGCCGGAAAACGGATCGTGTTTACCAACGGATGCTTCGACATTTTGCACATCGGTCATGTCCGTTACCTCCAGAGCGCCAAAGCAGAAGGGGATATCCTGGTGATCGGTTTAAACTCGGACAGATCCGTTCATATTATCAAGGGCGAAAAACGGCCGGTGATCGGCGAACAGCAGCGGGCCGAGGTGCTGGCCAGCGTCGGCTTTGTGGATTATGTCATCCTGTTTGACGAACCGGATCCGCACACGCTCATTGCGGCTGTAGCGCCCGATGTCTTGGTAAAGGGGGCGGACTGGGCCGAGGAGCAGATCGTGGGCGCCGATGTGGTTAAGGCCGGCGGCGGCCGGGTGGTGCGGGTGCCGGTGGTTCCGGATGTGTCCACTTCGCAGATTATTGAAGATATTATCCGGAAATATTGATGATCATAAAGAAACAAAATGGACTTTCGCATCTGCAATTCTCTAATCTGGCGGCCATTGAGGGCGTCTGGCACGGCATATTCACCCGGCAGGGCGGCTGCAGCCCGGCACCGTTCAGCAGCCTGAACGTCAGCATGGGGGTGGGGGACAGCAGTGAAAATGTTCAGGAGAACCGGCGCAGGATCCTAAGTTGCAGCAACGGCTGCGAATTGATCTTTACCAACCAGGTTCACGGCGTCAAGGTGCTCGCTTTGAAAAAAGGCGATACGTCCGATGTGGAGATCGATAAGAAACCGACCCTTGAGGGGGATGCCCTGGTCACGGACATCCGCGGCAAGTCGCTGGTGATCAAGGTGGCCGACTGCCAGGCGGTAATGATGGCGGACCCGGTGCGGCATGTGATCGCGAACGTGCATTCAGGCTGGCGCGGCAGCATCTATAATATTATCGCCAAGACCATCGATACCATGAAGGAAAAGTTCAACTGCAATCCGCAGGATATCCATGCCGGTGTCGGCCCTTCGTTGGGACCATGCTGCGGCGAATTTATCCATTATCAAAAAGAAATTCCCGAGGCATTTTGGAAATACCGGGTGGGCGAGGTGCATTTTGATTTCTGGGCGATCAGCCGCGACCAGCTCTGCGAAGCCGGGGTTAAGGCTGAAAACATCCGCCTCTGCAATGCATGCACAAAATGTAATACCGATCAATATTTTTCCTACCGCGGGGAAGGCGAGACCGGCCGGTTTGCGGCGGTGATTACTTTAAAATAATGATTACCTTAAAAAAATAGTGATCCTATAGGATTCAATGATTTCGGGATTCAAGTGAGATGAAACTCAGCTATTAAGCTGGGAGGCTGGGATGCCGGGAAGCTAAAAATTAAAACCCCTAACATTATAGCATCAAAGCATCCTATCGTTCAGGCAAAACGTGGAGCGTTTCCGAACCGGGAACCCTTGAACCCTCGAATCCTGGGCCTCTTTACTCAACGGATTGGAAGTAGAACTTAAAATAATCCCTTTACCTTGCAAAATTCTGGAAGTTACGGCCACATATGAATACAACCCATCGCATTCTGTTTTCCGACGCCAAGAAAATGAAGGCGGTCTCTTCGGAAAGCGTCGACCTCATGGTGACCTCGCCGCCCTATCCCATGATTCAAATGTGGGATAGCCTGTTTTCCGGGCAAAGCCCGGCAGTGAAGGCCGCGCTTAAAAAAGGGGACGGCAGCGAAGCTTTTGAACGGATGCATCAGGTGCTGGACCCGGTTTGGACGGAGGTTTACCGGGTACTGAAAACAGGCGGGTTCGCCTGCATCAACATCGGCGACGCTGTCCGCACCCTGAATGAGAACTTTGTCCTCTATCCCAACCACGTCAGGATACTCCAAAAATTATTGTCTCTGGGATTTACGGCCCTTCCGGACATCCTCTGGCGCAAACAGACCAACGCCCCCAACAAATTCATGGGCTCGGGCATGTTGCCGGCCGGGGCTTATGTGACCCTTGAACATGAGTATATTCTGATCGTCAGAAAAGGGCCCAAGCGCGCGTTTGATAGTGAGGCTGAAAAAAAGAACCGACGCCAAAGCGCCGTCTTCTGGGAGGAGCGCAACACCTTTTTTTCCGATATTTGGTTTGATATCAAAGGGGCCGGCCAGAGAATGAATAACCGGGAGGCCCGGCAGCGCAGCGCAGCCTATCCCTTTGAAGTGGCCTACCGGTTGGTCAACATGTATTCCGTGAAGGGCGACACCATACTTGATCCCTTTGCCGGAACCGGCACCACCTTGCTGGCGGCCATGGCAGCAGGTAGAAACAGCCTGGGCTATGAAATCGATGCGTCTTTGGGGGAAACCATCCGGGAACAGATGAAAGAAACGGTGTCATTCTCCAACCAATATATTCACAACCGGCTGCTGAAGCATGTGGCGTTTGTGGTTCGGCGCATAAAAGAAAAAGGAACATTGAAATACAAAAACAAATGGTACGGTTTTCCGGTCATGACCGCCCAGGAGCAGGAGCTGATTTTGAATGAACTTGTCGATATGGAACGGATCGATAAGGATGCGTTCAGGGTTACGTACAGCGATGCGCCCCAGGAAGCGTTCTGCAAAAACTGGCAGGAGGAAATAGAGCACAGCACCGACCCGGACTTACTATCAGAAAAAATTTTACATTCAATTAAAGAAAGTGCTTCAGAACAAATGAAGTTGTTTTAAAGTGAACGACATAAACGTAAAAATGTATAAAAAATGGGTAAAAAATGGGGACGTTCTCAACATTTAAACTTGCTATCAGTATTTTCATTTGATATTTAGAATCTATGCCACGTAAAACCAGAATCGATGCGCCAGGTGCTCTTCATCATATTATCGTCAGGGGGATCAATCGAGAGCGGATTTTTAAAGACGAAGAGGATCGCTCCAATTTTCTTGGCCGTCTGGGTGATCTGATAAAAAAGGCAAATACCGGCTGTTTTGCCTGGGCATTGCTCGATAACCATGCCCACCTCTTGCTTCGAACGGGCAATACGCCTGTCGCTGAACTGATGCGAAGACTGCTGACCGGTTATGTGGTCAGCTACAACCGACGTCACGACCGCTGGGGACATCTTTTTCAGAATCGCTATAAGTCCATTTTATGCCAGGAAGATTCCTATCTACTGGAACTGGTTCGGTACATTCATTTAAACCCCCTTCGGGCGAAAATCGTTTCAGATATGATGCAATTGGATCGATACGCTTTCAGCGGGCATAGTACATTGATGGGAAAGCAGAAAAATGACTGGCAGGATATGCCTTACGTTTTACGAATGTTTGGAAACCATATGTCACAGGCCAGGCGACTATATCGGCAGTTTGTTGAAAAAGGTATAGAACTGGGTAGAAGACCGGATCTTGTTGGCGGAGGACTAGTTCGAAGTTTGGGTGGATGGTCCGGGGTAAAGGCGCGTCGTAGAGAACGTGCTTTAATGAAAGGCGATGAGCGGATTTTAGGAGACAGTGGTTTCGTAGAGAAAGTGTTGGAACAGGCAGAAGAGACCATGATCCGAAAATATCAGGCCAAATCGAATGGTCTTGACCTTGACGGGGTCGCGCGACAGGTTGCTGACATGTTCGACATGGAGATCGAAGAAGTCTGGTCGGCGGGAAAGAATCGGAAATTAGTCAACGCCAGAAGCCTGCTCTGTTTCTGGGCGGTTCGTGAGCTTCACCTCAGCATGACTTCGCTGGCCCGGCGGTTAAACATTTCGATTACTGCCGTGAGCAACTCCGTGTCGCGTGGAGAAAGGCTTGCGAAAACCAATGGCTATTCAATAAAACTTTAAAAGTTGAGAACGTCCCTCTAATTCCTCTAATTCCTCTAATTCACAACTTATTTGGAAAAGGGGCATGGATTGTTCACCTATTTTGTTTTAAAGGGATTGAAGGAAGAAGCAGGGACAAGCCAGGACGGGCGCATCAACGTGGAGACCCTTTACCACTATGCCAAGGAGAACGTTGAACGCATCGCAAGAAAAATCTACAACAATGAACAATCG
>JARGFK010000130.1 GCA_029211065.1 Desulfobacterales bacterium | reverse complement strand
TTATGATTTTTCAGGCGGCACAGAACCTGGACGTTACGGAAGATTTCTTTTAGAAGAAAATGACCGCTGATACTTAGCCAGCAGCCCTTTTCCATTTTTCTTCAACACGTTAAGCGATCGGCTCGCCATTGCTGACCCTACCTGTAGGACACACCACCAAACGAACAATTATTTCACAGCGTCCTTCAATGCTTTTGCTGCAACAAACTTTGGCACCTTGCTTGCCGCAATGTCTATTTCTTCCCCTGTCTGGGGATTTCTGCCTTTACGCGCCTTCCTTACGGCCACTTTAAATGTGCCGAATCCTGCCACTGCTACAGGGTCTCCTTTTCCCAAGGCCTGGGTAATGCTTGCAAGAACACAGTCCACAGCCGCCTGGGCATCCGCTTTGGTGTTCAGGACCTTTGAAACCTCATTGACTAAATCCGCCTTGTTCATGTTTTGGCTCCTTTTTTGGCAATATTACATCGTCTTGCAGAGACGATATCGGTTCACTTTTTAAAAATTACGATACCAGCGCCCGGTTATAAAACCGTTGTCAGTTTTTATTTATGTACAGCTGATGATTCGGCGCTTAAGTCCGGGTGCCGCTTGTTAATAGCGTCTCCCGCCGCCGCCCGGTCTTCCGCCGCCCGGTCTCCCGCCGCCCGGTCTCCCGCCGCCCGGTCTCCCGCCGCCTCGGCTGCCTTCGGGGCGGGGGCGGGCTTCATTGACATTAAGGCTTCGGCCTTTCAAATCTTTTCCGTTCAGGCCTTCGATTGCAGCCTGTGCTTCAGATTTATCGGGCATCTCCACAAATCCAAACCCCTTTGCCCTGCCGGTTTCATTGTCTTTTATGACCTTGATGGTATCGACCTTTCCAAAGCTCTCAAAAGCATTTTTTAAATCCTCTTCGGTCACCTCATACGACAAATTCCCTACGTAAATGTTCATCCTGATCTCCTTCTGATAAAAATTAAATTCTTGACATATCGGACTGCTGTTAATTGAATATCACTGCAAACTACATTTGTAAATGGTAAGTATTATGGCTTTCAATTTTATCAAGATAATGGTGAAGTCATTAAATCAAACAGAAACCAGATCGATGTCGTCAAAAAACAACTCCACCGAACCATCCTTGGTCGTATCGTACAATGCCATGACGGATTCGGCGATTTGGGAGGCATATGGTGCGATGGGGAATATATTGTGGGTCCGAAGGGTTGCAACCAAGGCGTTCGTTCCTTTGGAGATGGAACTCACGATAGCCTCACTTTTATAGGTTTCTTCACAGAGAAATGAAAAATTTCCCATTTTCAGCATGGACGATTCCACTTTTTTCATGTTTTTGTCGATGACTGCATATTCCCTGATTTTGAGTTCATGTTTGGCGCCACTTCGGGAAATCACATATTTTTGTCGCATATCTTTTCTCCTTTGCATCCGGTTTCCATGCTTATAACTTCTCTGCTTCATTCTGGGCAGGATTTGGATTCTCTTCTGATTTCATGTTTTTTTCCAGTTTGCGTTGTCTCTTTTCTTCTTTCTTTTTCTTTCGCTCTAATTCTTTTTGGCGTTTATTAAATTGATAATTTGATCTTGCCAATTTGTTACCTCCATGGTGTTATTTCTGACAGCGACAACAAGAAGAGGATCTATAAAAGCGGACTTTTTTAAGATTTATACCGCTTTCCATAATAAAGTTCCGAAACAATAAATTGCGGTATAAGCGGTTGTAGAAAAAAACGTTGGGATAACGGAACGTTTTTTTGACAACCGCTATAAGGACTGATGACAGCGAATTGAAAAGGGATAAATTCAAAAAATAAGAAGGCATTCCCTCATTATGAGAAGGAATGCCTTTTTTTAGTCAGAACATAAGGTTAAAGCACAGTGACATTGGCAGCGGAAGGACCTTTTTGTCCCTGCTCTATATCAAAGGAAACCCGGTCGCCTTCACTGAGGGATTTAAAACCGACGGCATTGATTGCTGAATGATGAACAAAAACATCCGCTCCGTCTTCCTGCTCAATGAATCCGAACCCTTTTTGGTCGCTAAACCACTTAACTGTTCCATTGGTCATGATAACATCCTCCTTTCATAAAAATTCTCAACGTCACAAACTGGAGGGTGCCACATTGACAAATGGATTATTCCTTCAGAAAGAAACCGTCCCGCAGATTAGGCGGAACTTAATTGATTGGACATATTATAATCTTCATTTAGAAAGAAAGCAAGCTAATTATTTGTTATTTTTAAAAAAAAGGGCGAATTCACATATAAACGTGCAATAACGTAATGTTACGCGACCAATTTATTTCAGCAGCCCCAGTGCCCGCGCTGCAATCCATTCGGCGCTCAGTCCGAAGTGGCGGGTCAGCAGCCAGGCATCTCCGCTTTCGCCGAACCTGTCCTGAACACCCACCATATCAATTTTGAGTGGGGTTTGTTTTTCTTTCAGGCGCGCTGCTGTGCCTGCAACGATATTGCCGAAACCGCCGACCTGATGTTCTTCCACCGTCAAAATGGTTCCGATATCGTTTACGGCTTCCATGATGCTCGTTTCATCCAGGGGTTTGATGGTCTGCAGGTTTATAACGCGCACATCGATGTCATATTCTTCCTTCAGAATCCAGGCGGCGCGCATGGTTTCCGGGACCATTGCACCGCAGGCGATGAAGGCAATGGTTTCTTTTTCATTTTGATACTGATCGGCGGGTATGATTTCAAAGGCATCTATGAATTCGGGTTTTTGCTGCCGGTAGCGGTATATATTTGAGACGGCGAATTTAAACGGTGTGTCTGCCTTTGTTACGATCGGAGTGGCTTCGCGGCCAAAACGAAAGTAGGTCGGTCCGTTTACATGTAAAATTCCAAATTCAACTACTTTTTGGGTTTCCAACGCGTCGCACCCGACAATGATCGTCATATTGGGTAGAATCGACATCAACGCGAGCTCTTCCAGGGCCTGATGGGTAGCGCCGTCCGGGCCGACCGAAATTCCGCCGTGCGCTCCGGCGATTTTAACATTCAGGTTGGCATAACAGATCGTGGTTCTGATCTGATCCCAGGGCCTGCCGGTACAGAACACGCCATAGGTTCCTGTTACCGGGATTTTCCCTTCCTTTGCCATCCCGGCTGCCACCAGCATCATGTTTTGTTCCGCGATGCCGACGCTCACCACTCTGTTGCACCTTTCAGGAAAATCTTTTTCAAAATCGGTAATCTTTATGGAATCGGAGATGTCGGCATGGATGGTGCAGATTCTGGGATCATCACCGATTTTGGCCAGGGCTTTGCCGAATCCGAACCGTGAGGGTTCCATCCGGACGGCCATGTCTTGCTGCCTGTTCCACCAGTAGTTCCGGCTGAAAGACGGCATTTCATCAAATGTTTGTTTATTGGAACGGTTGTGAAACTCGGCAGCAGAATGAAACAGTTTTTCAATATATTCGGGGGTAAATTCCTTGAGATGAAGTTCCCCGATGGCCTTCAGGTACTCATCTTTCGAGGGGGCCTTGCCGTGCCATCCGGCTACATCTTCCATAAAACTGATGCCCTTTCCCTTGACTGTAAGGGCAATGATTGCGGTGGGCTTGCCTTTAACCTGTCTGGCTGTTTTAAAGGCATCCAAAAGCTGAAGAATGCTGTGCCCGTCAATTTCAATGACGTTCCAGTTAAAGGCTTTATATTTGTCGGCAAGGGGATCAACATTCATGACCCCCTCCACCCATCCATCAATCTGGAGCCTGTTTTTATCAATAATGGCGACAAGATTGTCGAGCTTAAAGTCGCCTGCGGCCATGGCCGCTTCCCAAATGGAACCTTCCTGCTGTTCTCCATCACCCATGAGCACATATGCCCGGTAGGGCTTTCCATCTATTTTGGCCGCCTGGGCACAGCCCACCGCTACGCCGAATCCCTGTCCCAGAGAACCGCCGCTCATTTCGATCCCTTTTAATTTGATCCTGTCGGTATGTCCCTGAAAAGGGCTGCCTAACCGACGGAGCGTTACCATGTCTTCCAGTTGATGGTATCCGGTTTCCACCAGGGCGGCATAGAGTGCCGGTACGGCGTGCGCTTTGGAGAGAAAAAACCTGTCGCGATCGGGCCAGCCGCTATTGCCGGGGTCATGCTTCATTTCATCCAGGAAAAGCGTTGCCACCGTTTCCATGGCCGAAAGCGATCCTCCGGGATGACCCGATTGTGCACACGTGATGGCGGTGAGTGCATAGGCCCGCATGAGCCTTGCCTTGTATTCGATTTCTTTAATTGAAAAGGTGGTTTTTTTGCCGGTGGTTGAATCGATGATTGCCATGATTTGCCCCCGCTTTCTGACTAGCCGATAAAGTTGTTTTTTTATCTTGCTGGAAGGTTGGCATTTCTATTTTCATTTTTAAGGGTATACTTTTAAAAGAAAGAAAAAAACAAAGAAGCAATACATTCATATAACATTTCGGGTCAATGAGCAACAGACGGCAGGCGACAGCTTCACAAAAAAAGAGCCCGGAATAAATTCCGGGCTCTTTGTCTTAACAACGCAAGTTTAAACGATTTAGAATAGTCCGCTGACCTTTCCGGTCTTGGCATCCACGTCGATTCGTCTGAAGGCCGGGTTGGAGCTGGTTCCGGGCATCAGGCTGATGGTGCCGGCGCAGGGGCACAGGAATTTGGCGCCGGAATAGATGAGCACGTCGCGGATGGGCAGACGCCAGCCCTTGGGAACGCCCTTGAGCGTGGGATCATGGGTGAGGCTCAGGTGCGACTTGACCATCATGGTGGCGAAATCGGCATACTTGGGGTCGCTTTCCAGCATCTTGGCCTTGGCTTCGGCGTCCGACTGCCAGTCAACGCCGTCGGCCCCGTAAACTTCCTTGGCAATCATGCTCACGCGGTCGCGCAGCTTCATTTCCATGGGATACAGGAATTTAAATTCATTTTTGTCGTTGCAGGCTTCGATGACGGCATCGGCAAATTCCAGGGCGCCGTCGCCGCCGTCGGCCCAGTGGGTCGATTTGGCGCAGCGGGCGCCGGCAGCCTCGGCCGCCTTGCGAACCACAGCGATTTCAGTGTCCGTATCGGTATGGAAGCAGTTGATGCACACCACCGGGTTGATGCCGGACTTGCGGATGACGTTGATCATGTGAACCATGTTTTCGCAGCCTTTTTCCACCAGTGCGACATTTTCCTTGGTGTATTCTTCCGGCATGGCTTTTCCGGCGACGACCTTGGGTCCGCCGCCATGCATCTTCAGGGCGCGGATGGTGGTGGTCAGAACCGATACATGCGGTTTGAGGCCGCTGAAGCGGCATTTCACGTTCCAGAATTTTTCAAAACCGATGTCGGCGGCAAAACCGGATTCGGTCACGTGATAATCGAACAGCTTCAGTCCGACGCGGTCGGCGATGATGGAGGACTGACCCACGGCGATGTTGGCAAACGGTCCGGCATGCACCATACAGGGATTGTATTCGGCCGTGCACATCAGGGTCGGGTTGATGGTGTTGCGCATGAAGGCAGTCATGGCGTTGCCGACCTCAAGATCCCCGGTGGTGACGGGCTTGCCGCTTTTGTCAAAGGCCACGGTGATGTTGTTCAGCCGTTCTTTCAGATCGGCCATGTCTTTGGCAACCGAAAGGATGGCCATGCACTCGGACCCCACGGCAATGCCGAACTTGGACTGCATGGTAAAACCGTCCTGACGGCCGCCCAGACCGATGACGATGTTTCGAAGCGCCTGGGCGCAAAAGTCCATGATCCACCCCATTTCAACGCGGGTGGGATCGACGTCGAGCCGACGCATGCCGGTCAGGCGCTTCAGCTGTTCGTCATTGTAGTTGCGCTCATGCTGCATCCGGGCGGTCAGGGCCACCATGGCCAGGTTATGGGCGTTCATGATATCGTTGATGTCGCCGGTGAGCCCCAGGGAGAACTCCGTCATGGGGATCAGCAGGGAGTTGCCGCCGCCGGCTGCAGTGCCCTTTACATTCATGGTGGGGCCTCCGGAGGGTTGACGCAGGGCGCCGCCCACATTGACGCCGCGTTTGCCGAGGCCTTCCATCAGGCCGCACGAAGTCGTGCTTTTGCCTTCACCCAGCGGTGTCGGGGTTATGGCGGTTACCTCAATGTATTTTCCATCTTTTTTGCTTTTGAGCCGTTCGATGATTTTTAAAAAATCCAGTTTGGCCAGGCGCCCCATGGGCAGGATTTCATCCTGTTCCAGCCCCAGCTTTTCACCCCATTCCTGCGGCGTCGGCATGTTTTTTTCAGCTTCCTCGGAGATCTGCCAGTCAGCCATTTTTACTGCATTGTAAGCCATGAATCCATTCCTCCTCTTATGTTGGTTTGTAATTACAGGATTGTCCCCTGTTGTAAAGCTGTAAGACCTCAGTCTCAATTCGATGGCGCTTT
Source organism: Desulfobacterales bacterium (assembly GCA_029211065.1). Taxonomy (NCBI): domain Bacteria; kingdom Pseudomonadati; phylum Thermodesulfobacteriota; class Desulfobacteria; order Desulfobacterales; species Desulfobacterales bacterium. The sequence goes on along the minus strand of JARGFK010000130.1, from coordinate 4,874 downwards.
CAAAGGGTTTCGGAGGGTTGGCAATCCGGCCGGGTTTCAGCCGAACCGCACTAATTTTTCCCCTGGGTTTGCCAGGGGAGAAACCGCTTCAGCGCTGATTTTACAGACTACCGGAAAATTTTAGAAAAGTTTTTATAACATGCACACTTGGGTTTGGCAAGCGATATGTTGTCTGAATCAGGGGTCAGGGATCAGAGGGCAGGGAACAGACACTCAACCCTGCAACTGGTTCAAATTAAAATAAAACCCTTTCTGCTGGATTAGCTCGGCATGGGTTCCGGATTCGACGATTCGCCCCCGATTGATCACCAGGATACGGTCGGCACTTCGCGCGATCAGGAGGCGGTGGGCCACGATGATCGATGTTCTGTTCTTCATCAGGTTAAACAGGGCACCTTGGATTTTTTGTTCTGTTTCCGAATCGACATAAGAAGTGGCCTCATCGAAAATAATCAGGTCCGGGTTATGGGCAAACGCCCTGGCAATGGAAATCAGCTGGCGCTCGCCGCTTGAAATGGACACGCCGCCTTCCGATAAAAGAGTGTCGATGCCCTGGGGGAACTTGTCTATGAGATGCCTGCAGTTGGATGCCGCCAGGATGTCATTCAGCTGGGCGGCAGTCATTTCTGTCCGGCCCGGGGCAATATTGTCCCGGATGGAGCCTGAAAACAGAAACGGGTCCTGGGCGACCAGCGCGATTTTTGATCGCAGCAGGGGCGTTTCGATTTGTTTGATGTTCCGCCCGTTTATCAGGATTTCTCCGGCGGTGGGATCATAAAACCGCATGAGCAGTTGAATCAAGGTTGTTTTGCCGGAGCCGGTGGGTCCCACTACGGCCAGGACTTCTCCCGAACGGACGCTGAAGGATATTCGTTTCAGAACCGTTTCACCCGCCACATAGCCGAAGGAAACCGCATTAAAATGAATGTTTCTGATTTTGTCCGTCACAAGGGATTTGTCGGCATTCATCGGCAGCGGCCGGGGCAGTTGCTGCCGGTCGTCCAGGATCAGGAATATGCGTTCGGCCGAAGCCATGGCGTTTTGCAGGACGTTGTATTTTTCGGCGATGTCCCGGATCGGTCGAAAGAACATCTTGACATAGGAAATAAACGCCACCAGCGCCCCCAAACTGACCGTGCCTTCCAGAACCCGGTTGCCGCCGTAATATATAACAATGGCAAGGGTGACAACGCCTAAAAATTCAATGGCAGGCATAAATGTCGCGAAAATTTTAATCTGGCGCATGCCGGCCTGGTAGTTTTCATGATTCAACTTTTTGAATTTCAGATAATTTTCTTTTTCACGGCCAAAAAGCTGAAGGACCTTCAGTCCGCCGAGGGTTTCCGAAATCCGGGTGTTGATTTCAGCCACCTTGATTCGCAAGAGGCGGAAAGCCTCCCGGGCATGGCCGGAAAAGGTCACGGAGGCGTAAACAACAAAGGGCAGGACTGCAAAGGACAGCAGGGCCAGTTTCCAGTGGATGCTCAGGAGCACGAGGGCGATACCAACCAGCAAAAAAAGATCCTTGAACACAAATACGATCACGGATGTAAACAGTTCCTGCATATTCTGGACATCGTTGGTTACCCGCGTTACCAGGCGGCCCACCGGATTGCGGGTAAAAAAAGCGACCGACAGTGACTGGATGTGGTTGAAGAGCTGAACCCTGAGGTCATGCATCATGCGCTGGCCGGCAATTTCCATGATCATTTCATGTAAAAAATTCAAAGCAAAGTTTAAAATAACCAGCAGCAGAAACAAGGCGGTCATGCGACTGACACCGGCCAGGTCGTCTTTGCGCAGGAGCGCAAGATCTTTCTCATCCAGGGTGGAAAGTTTTGGGTATGCGATCCGGGCGGATGATCCCTCTATGCTGAACCGGTCCCAGTATTTGTCAACCACGGCCCGGATGTCGGCATCGGTTATATCCACCGTCAGATACCTGACACTGTCCTTCGGAGAGGCGGCGCTTTTTACGGCCCTTTCCGAGTATGAGGGGACAATATAGCGATCAATGGCGATTTTAGTAACATAGGGAAGGGAGAGATCCAGCAGCGTTATCATCACAACCAGCAGAATGGCTCCCAGCAGCCAGCGGTGATAGGGCCGGGAAAAGGGGTAAAGCCGTCTGAGCAGCTTGACGTCATAGGGTTTGCCCAGTTCCTTTTCTTCAAAATAGCCGTAATCAGTCCGCATGATACGCCTCTTCCAATTCCTGCAGGTGAAATGTTTTGGCGTAGTAGCCTCCGGACGCCATTAATCCGGCATGAGTTCCGGATTCGACGATACGGCCGTCGTCCATCACCAGGATGGTATCGGCAAAGCGCACGGCTGAAAGCCGGTGGGATACGATAAAGATGGTGCGGCCGCTGGACAGGGCCTTGATGTTCCGAATAATTTCACCACCGGTTTCCACATCCACCTGGCTGATGGGGTCGTCCAGGACCAAAACCGCAGACGCCGGCAGCAGGGCGCGGGCCAACGCGATGCGCTGCTTCTGACCGCCGGACAGGATAATCCCTTTTTCACCGACCAGGGTATCGAATCCCTCCGGAAAGGCCTGGATGGTATCGTAAAGGGCTGCGGCGCGGACCGCCTGGAGCAGGTCATCCTCCCGGACCCGGGCGTTATCGAGGGTGATGTTTTCACGGATCGTGCCTGAAAACAGGAACGGCTCCTGGGGCATGAAGGTGATCCGGGACCGGAGACTTTTGAGTGTCAGCTTGCGGATATCGATGCCGTCCAACAGAATCCGACCGGCGGTGACATCATATATCCGGGGGATCAGGCTCAGCAGGGTTGACTTGCCGCTGCCCGGGGGACCGACAATGCCGACGGTCCGGCCGGGTTCAACCCCTAAGTTAATGTCGGTCAGAACAGACCGGCTGCCGGATTTATAGGCAAAGGCAACATTTTCAAAAAAAAGCCTGCCGAAGGCCCGATCGATAGAGATTGCACCGGGCCCATCATCGATTTCAGGTGCTGTTTTTAAGATTTTGTCAATCCGATCCAGGGAGGCGGTACCGCGCTGGATCAGATTTGTCACCCATCCCAGGGCCATCATCGGCCAGGTCAAAAGCCCCAGGTAGCTGATAAAAGCGATAAAGTCCCCCGGCGTAATCGTGGCGGTAATGGTCTGACGCCCGCCCAGGAAAAGAACAACGGCCAGGCTCAGGTTCGAAAACAGAAGCATCATCGGGAAAAAAGAACCCGTAATCCTGACCAGCCGGATGTTGTTGCCGACATAATCGCCGGAAGCTGAAATAAATTTTATCGAGGCGGCGGATTGGCGATTGTAAGCCTTGATGATGCGGATGCCGGCAAAATGCTCCCGGGCCACCTCGGTTAAATCCGAAAAGGAGGCCTGAACTTTCTGATACAGGCGGTGCATTTTTTTGCTGAAAAAACGGGTTCCCACAACGATCAGCGGCATGGGGATGAGAACAAACAGCGTCAGTTTCAGGTTGATGTAGACCATGAATCCGATGGCGGCCGCGCCCAGGACAACAGCATCGGTGAGGGCCACCAGCCCCATGCCCATGGCCATGCGCACGTGCTGAAGGTCATTGGTGGCGTGAGCCATCAGATCGCCGGTTTTGACCCCGTCGAAATAGGCGGCCGAAAGCGTCTGGATATGAAAAAAAAGCCTGTTGCGCAGCCCTTCTTCCACACGCCGGGAGGTGCCGATAAGGCACAGGCGCCAGAAGTATCGAAAAAATCCGATCATAAGGCCCGTCGCGGCAATATAGAGGGCATAGACCGCCAGGTCAGCACCGTCGGCTCTAAAGGCCGTCAGGTCATCCACCGCCCATTTTAATACCCGCGGGATGAACAGCTGAAAAAAGTCAACGGCGATCAGGCAAACGATGCCGAACACGATGGCCGGTCGGTTTTCCAGAAAATATGGCTTTATTAAACGGATGGATTTCAAAATGGGGGGCGCTTTCCTCACCTTTTAATTTTCAGGGCACGGTTCATAAAATTGAAACTTCTCCCAAATGGCCGGGAGAAAGGGTCCAAAAGGGTACTATCTCATATTTACCCTTGGGTCAACGCGGTTTAGAAAGAGGTTTTATCGAAAGATTTTCAGAAAGCCACGCGATCCGGGCGGTCTCCTCCACCAGACCGGCGAAAGACAATACCTCCCCAAGGTTTTTCCCCAAAGTGACAATCCCGTTGTCTTCAAGCAGCAGGATATTCACGCCGGCATAGCTTTTTCTCTGCCCTTCCATACATAGGCACAGTCCTTCAAACCGCGACGGACAGGTTTGGCATTTTACCCGGAGGATTTCCCTTAGCGTTCGCCGGCTGTGGGCGGTAATTAAAGGGATTTCGCTGGAGGTTATGGAATATGCGGTGGCAAAGGGCGGGTGAAAATGGCCGATGGCAAAAACATCCCGTCGTTTTTTATATGAATTGATGACATAGGGCGTGTCCGCCGGCGCGATCACCCCCGCCGGTTTCTCAATAATATTTTCTTCCAAGTCCAGCAGGATCAGATTTTCAGGCCCGATTTCCCCAAGGGAGGCGCCTGCCGGGGTGATCAGCACCCGATCGCCATGGGGCAACCGGACACTCAGCAGGCCGGTGAATGGACCACACAACCTCCTTACATATGCCTTTGCCGAAAATCGACACAGTTCCATTTTGTAAAAATTTAGATTTTCATGGGATAATGTTGGCGCCACGGGCGAAATCCGTCATCTGTTGCGTTATCATACCGGACAAAATATCAAACAAGTCTTTAGATAATAATTCATTTTTTGTTCTCTGCAACCAGGGAAGATAGTTTCCCCCTCCCTGATTCACCGTCAAGAAAAGTAAAAAACCTCGTTGATCCTGAAGAATCAGGGTGATAGGTTAATTTTAGACAA
>JARGFK010000129.1 GCA_029211065.1 Desulfobacterales bacterium | reverse complement strand
AAAGATTTGATGCTATTTATTTCCGGCCGTAGTTGTCACGAAAGCTCCATCGGTCAGTTGAAAGGCGATTTTGCTTTTGACCATATTCCAACCAATACTTATCAGGCCAATTCGGCTTTTATGCAGATGAGCCAGATGGCCTATAATCTATCCATATCCATGCAACAAAGCACGGGATTAGCTAAAAAACGCAAGGACAATTTAAAGCACACGCGTTTATACCGTATGATGGAGTGGAAAACTTTCAAATTTCTTATCCTCAATCGTGCTGGCAGAATTGCTTGGGCTGGTGGAAAAAAAGTGCTGGAGATGACCAAAAATCTTGCCACACAGTCTCTTTACGATAAAATTTCATCCAGTCTTTTGGCTGAAGAGAAGAAATTAGCCGCATAATTTTCACTCAATTGAGGTAACAGTTAAACGGTCTTCGAATTGAATGTCATAAATCTGCCCTATACCCTTGTTAAGAGACCAATTCTTTTTAAAATGAGGGATTGGCAGCATAAGCTCTTCAGCGGCGCATAAAGATCGATACGCACTTTCCCCGGAGTGGACTTTTTGACCCTGTCGGTGGCTACATATTAATAAATCTTACCCATCCCAGGTGAGGCGGTTCTTCCTGAAAAATATGGATCAACATATCTTCAACGGTTACTTGAACGCGGGTGCCGTCTGTAAACCTGCGCTCCATCTTCCTTGAGAGCTCCTCAGGGGTTACCGTGCCTAAATAGCGGTTAACTTCCGACTCCACCTGATCTAAATACATTTTCACTTTATCGATGCTGTCATAATCATCGAATTAATCCTCGGCAACGCAGCCTTTCCTTGAATGCGGCGATTCACATAGCGGTCCAGGACTTCCACACAATGCAAATAAATATCCCTGAGTGAATCTTCGATTCTTCACAAATTCATCCCAGGAGAGTTTACTGAAAGCGTCCAGGTAGCTGTGCCGCAGAAATTGGTTTTATTCCAGCAATTTTATAACGTTCATCGTATATTATTCTCCTTTCGAAAACCTGACCTGAGCTTTTCAAATCAGGCAAATGCTTGCTTATCGACCGCATAACCCCTCGACATCAAGGCGCACTTTCCCCGGAGAGGATATTTTTCACCCGGCCGACGACGCCGCTGGCCAGGCGAACCTTAATGCCGTGGGGATGGGAGGAAGACTTTGTGAGAATATCCTTAACAATCCCTTCCGTCAGCTTGCCGCTGCGCTGATCCTGTTTCTGTACAACCTGGACCCGGGTTCCCGCCTTAATGTCAGACCGGTTACTTCCACTCATTTAGATCTCCTTTTCTTTGGTTATCCACTGAACACACCGGATATGTTGAAGGGATGCCGAAAGCGTCGGCAACCACCGGTTTTTACATTAGTGCAATCCATCCTGCAATTACAAGCATATTTCAGAATCGAAAAACATGTCCGTCTGGATTTGGAAAAAAGATAGAATAAAGCCTTTCTGCGAAGTGAAACCGGAAGGTCCTCGATGAAAAAAAATGAGGCCGGGACCGGAGAAATTGATGTCGACCTTGTTCGGGGAAAGGTCACGATCCGGGAGCAGGTGGAAAATCCCCGGGCAAATTTTTGACGGCGTCCAGGACATACGGATAGATATGATCGACAATGCGGCGGTAGCCTTCTGCGGTGGGATGCAGCCGGTCCGGTTGATTGTATTGGGGATCGCCGGCAACCCCTTCCAGGAAAAAAGGGATCAGGGGAATCGCGTGTTTTTGGGCAATCTCAGGATAAATATCGGTAAAGGCCTGGGTAAAGACCGGACCCAGATTGGGAAGCATTTTCATGCCGCACAAAATAACGGCGATGTCGTTGCTTTTGATGATTGAAACGATCCGGTCCAGGTTTTTTCTGAGGACATCCGGATCAATCCCCCGCAGGCCGTCATTGGCGCCGGTTTCAAGAATAATGAGATCCGGCTTAAGGGATGAAATGACCCAATCGATGCGCGCAAGGGCCCCGCTGCTGGTCTCGCCGCTGACGCCCGCATTGACGACGGTAAAAGGGTGCCCGCCGGCAGCCAGTTTTTTTTCCAGCAGGGCGGGATAGGCCTCGGTTTCATCGACACCGAGACCGTCTGTTAAGCTGTCGCCCATGGCAACGATGGTTCCCCGGACGGACGGCGTTTGGACCGGGGTTTGGGGCGCGGCCCCATCGGATGAGGGCTCGGGGCCGCACCCGGCCAGGGCTATCAACAGAACCATGACGAGGGCCGCCGGCATTAACCGTTTAGACTTATTCATCCGGCCTCTCCCTTAAATACACGATGGGCTTTTTCGCGAGGATTGAGCGGGCGGGGATCAGGCCGATTGCCATGATCAGCAAGAGGGCGGTTGCGGCAATCAAACCACAGGATCCTAAAAACGGATAATAGGCGATGTCCAGGTAATGCCGGCTGATCAATAAAGCGCCGGTCTGGGACATGGCCAGCGCCAGCACTGCACTGAAGAGACCCGCGATAAAAATTTCAAGGACGAAGACCTTTGCCACAAAAGACTTCCGGGCCCCCAGGATTTTATAGTAGACCGATTCGGTGATTCTTTCGGCACGGGTCGCGAACACCGCGCTGATCAGGATCAGAATCCCGGCGGCCATGCTGAGGATGCTGAACCCGCGCACAATTGCGGAGAGCTGCTGCATGATGCCCGCAAAAACCCGGATAGTCGCCGACAGATCGATGACGCTGATGTTGGGAAACGCCTTGGCCATGCGGCTTTGCAATGGACCGATCCGGTCTTTTTCGACCCGCAGGGCCGTAAAGATCGTCTGGGGTGCGGATTGCAGGGTCTTGTCTTCAAACACGAAATAGAAAAAGGGTTTGAGCGAATCCGTGGTGCGGGTGCGGATGCTTGAAATCCTGGCTGTCAGCGGGACCCCCTGGATGTTGAAGCGGACGGTGTCCCCCACGTCCATGGGGTGCATCTCCACAATCGTGTCCATCACCGACACCTGGGGCCCGGTCCAGTCCCTGCGAAACAGGCGGCCGCCTTTGATGATTTTTTCGTCGTCCAGCAGCGTTTCCCGGTAGGTCAGGTTAAAGGTCCGGGCAAGATTGTCGCGGCGCCGGGTCCGCTCCGCCCGGCGGTCGATGGGGATGTCGTTGATGGCGGTGACCTGTGCCCGCACCACCGGATAGAAGGTCAGGGGCTGCGCCGCGAAGGCCGCAAAAGCCTCCCGCTGGGACGGCTGGATGTCCAGCACGAAGACGTTGGGCGCATCGGCCGGGTAGGATTGGACATAGGTCCTGTCCAGATTCTGTTCGATCAGGTAAATGGCAAAGATGACGCTCAGGGACGCGGTCAGCGTGACAATAATGGCCTGGGTGGCATTGCCCTGCCGGAACAGGCCCTTGACCGCCTGGCGAACGACCATCCGGCGAATGGAGAGGCGTTTTAAAACCCCCAGCAACAGGCGGGTGAAAAAGCCCGCCACGAGGATCAGCCCGCCGATGGCGATAACAAAATAAACGCCGAAACGCAGGTCCTGCATGTGCCGCAGGACCAGTCCGAAGAAAAAGAGCATGAACCCGGCGGCGGACGCATAGACCGGCCAGCGCTTGTGCGGCCCGTCCGTCTCTTTGCGGAAAATCATGGCCGGCCGCATCTCTCTTAAGCGATAGAGGGGCACAAACGTAAAGAGGGCCACCACCGCGAAACCCAGCGCCAGGCTTTCGCCGATACCGGACCAGGCCACGGCCGGCGCCGTGCCGGAAGGGAAAAAGGCGCTGAGCAGTCGTGCCATGCCGAACTGGACCACGATCCCGGCGGATATGCCCATGGCCGTTCCCAAAAGGCCCAGCAGGAAAACCATCGGCAAGAAATAGCGGATGATCTGGCGGTTGCTGGCCCCCACCGTTTTCATGACGGCGATGGTCTGCTGCTTTTCATTGAAAAAGGCCGTCAGGGTGTTCTGGATGCCCATGCCGGCGATGATCAGGATAAACATGCCGATGAGGTTTAAAAAAAAGATGAAATTGTCCAGGAAGCGTTTCACCCGGGTCCGGGCGGTCCGAAAGGTGTCCACCCGTTCCCGGTCGCTCTCTGCAGCCGACCGGAGGCGGTCGGCTACGGCATCTATCCGGTTCTCGTCCGGAACCTTCAGGAGGGTTTGCCAGGTGATGCGGCTGCCGGTCTGGACAAGCCCCAGGGCGTCCAGGTCCCGGCTGAAGACAAACACGCGCGGGCCGAAGGAAAAAACATTGACCGGCCGGTCCGGCTCCGATTCGACCACATCCCGGATCGTCAGGCTGCTATATCCGACCTTGAGCCGGGCGCCGATGCCGATTCCCAGCCGATCCAGCAGCGACTGTTCCACCACGGCCTGTCCCGCCGTCAAGACCTCTCCAAACGGTCGGCCCGAACGCAATACCACTTCCCCGTAAAACGGATACCCCTTTTCAACGACTTTGACGTGCGCCAGGACCGACGCCTGGTCATCGGCCGTTCGCACCACACTGTAAAACTCGTGATAGCTGCTGCGGATTACCCGCCCCTGGCGGATTTCAGCGGATATGGCTTGGTCAAGACTATCGGATAGGGTCTCGTGGGAATGAACGATGATATCGGCGGCATGCAGCTTTTTGGCGTCGTTTAAAAGGGAGCGATAGACACTTTTGGAAAAGCCCGAAAAGGCCGTCAGGCTGGTGAGCGACAGCGCCACACACAGGCAGAACACAACAGCCTGTTTGGATGAGCGCGCGATTTCGCGCCTGATGAAGTCTGCCTGAATCATAGCGGGGTTATCCTGTAAGCCTTCCGTCTTTTAGGGTCAAGACGCGATCTGCGGCTGCCGCAATGTCCGGATTATGGGTCACCAGTACCAGGGTGGCGCCCTGTTCGGCCTTCAGCTCAAGCATCTGCGCCAGGACGAGCCGTCCGTTTTGCGAATCGAGGTTGCCGGTGGGTTCATCGGCAAAAAGCAGTTTCGGATTATTGATCATGGCCCGGCACAGGGAGATCCGCTGTTTTTCTCCGCCCGAGAGCTGGCTGGGCAGATTGTCCCCCCGATCCTGGAGCCCCACCCGCTGGAGCAGCTCCCGGGCTTTTTTTCCCGCATCCGGCCGCCCCATCAATTCGGCCGGGAACATGATATTTTCCCTGGCCGTCATGGAGGGCACCAGATGAAACGATTGAAAAACAAACCCGATCATGCGGTTGCGAAGCGGCGCCAACTCATCTTCCGATGCGCCCGTAATGTCGCGTCCATCGATAAAAACCCGGCCCGAAGACGGGTGGTCCAGCCCCGAAAGCAATGTCAGCAGCGTGGTTTTTCCGCTGCCGCTGCTGCCGGCGATGACCACAAATTCGCCCGGCGCCACCAGCAGCGAGATGTCGTTCAAAACCATGATGTTGCGATGATCCACCGTGTAGGTTTTATTTAGATTTTTTGCTTCAAGAATGGCCATGGGTTTTGGTTCTCCATTTCGTTTAAGCGCAATAAGGATTTAACATAATACCCGATTGCGGCAAAAACAAGGTGGGGGATTAAGGCGATAGCGCTTGGCGCTTAGCTGGGAAGCTATGAAGCTGGAAGGATGGGAACCCAGGAAGATTAAAAGCCGGAAAGGAACTTCCCTGACATCATAGCATCCAAGCAAAACGCGGAGTGTTTCCGAACCGAGATCCCTTGAACCCTCAAATCCAGGGCACCTCTTTCTACCGGCCGGGCGCGCTTGCCTATTCATCAATCAGCGTGCCCGGACGCACGATGTTTTCCCCGAATCTATCCTGCAGCGAGTCCAGGGTGGTGTTTAAATTTTTTCTTTTGCGGTCCGATGCAATGCGGGTAAACAGGGAAAGCTGTTCTTCGCCGCCGCGGGTGCCGAGCTGTGAGACAGAGATCCCCAGAAGTCTGACAGGTCTTTTGCCTGTCTCGGTTTTTTCCAGCAGCCCGCAGGCTGTTTGATATACAATAGTCCCGTCATTTGTGAATTTATTCAGCGTCGCAGACCGGGTGATCAGAACAAAATCGCTGTACTTCACTTTCAAGGTGATGGTCCTGCCTGCAACGCCCTCATGCCGCAGCCGGCGGGCCACCTTACCCGCAAGCGCCAAAAGTTCCTTTTTGGCCGGATTGATATCAAGGATATCCTCGTCAAAGGTCTCTTCATTTCCGATGGACTTTGCCTCCTGATGGGTGATCACGTCCCTTTCATCTATCCCCATGGACAGTGCATGCATCTTGGGGCCGTATTTGCCGAATTTTCTCTCCAAAACCTCAACCGAAACCCGGCTCAAGTCCCTGAACGTATGGATCCCGAGTTGGGCCAAGGCCTCCTGGGTCACCTTGCCCACCCCCCACATCTTACCGATGGGAAGCGGATCCAAAAATTCCCTGACCTTGTCAGGGGCGACAACCGTCAATCCGTCCGGCTTGTTGATATCAGAGGCGATCTTGGCCACAAATTTAGATGGCGCCACCCCGGCCGACACGGTCAGACCGGTCTCCTCCCGCACCGTCTGCCGGATCTTTTTCGCGATTTCCACCGGATTACCGAAAAGAAGGGCGGACCCGGTCACATCCAGAAAGGCTTCATCGATGGACAAGGGTTCCACCAGCGGGGTGAAGCGCTGAAATATTTTAAATACCTGATCGGAGATTTCAGCATATCTGGACATTCTGCCCGACAGAAATATCCCCTGGGGGCAGAGCCGCATGGCCGTCGCCATGGGCTGGGCCGAATGGACGCCGAACTTCCGAGCCTCATAAGAAGCGGACGAGACCACCCCCCTTCCGGTAATCCCCCCGACAATCACCGGTTTTCCCTTCAGGCCGGGGTTGTCCAGGACTTCCACCGCCGGATAAAAGGCATCCATGTCCAGATGGATGATGGATTTATGCTTCACATCGCTCGGCATCTTCTTCTAAATCCAGATAATCGATAATTTTGTTGACCTGCCGGGAGGTTTTGCCCGGGGGGATAAATATGCCGCGGGTGATTTCCTTGAGTTTAAGAAGTTTCCTGTTTGTCGTCAGGATGATCCGCTTTTCGCGGTTTGAAATTTCAATGAGTTCCCGTTCCGACAGGGACGGGTCGCAATATACATCGAAGCCCAGCAACCGCATGGTTTTCACGACATCATCCAGGTTTTTATCAACGATGAATCGGGTTTCCCGAATGGGGACTTCTCTAAGCCGGGTAATGTCTTTAATGTTGAAGGCTTCAAACACCGGATACACGCTGAAGCGGTCGCCGTCTTTGAGGATATGGTCGAAACCGATTGACTTACCGTTTGCAAGGATTAAATCAATTTCCGGATGAGGAACCCCAAGGGCTGCAATCATATCTATTACGGATCGTTTGCCGCTAAATTCAGCTCTAAAGTCCCTCTTGCGCTGATGCTTGGGCAGATAGTCATTCAACTCTTCATAAAAGCGAAATATTGCTTTTGGCATGTATGCTTTGTCCCATCCGCTATCAGGCTAAAGTTATTTTCAGACATCCCTGTATTTCCCCACAGGCAGCAGCAACAGCGGTTCTTCTTCGGGCACAAGACCCAGGATGTGTTTGACGTCAGTGTCATTGAAAGCGCCGATCACCACCGAGCCAAGACCCAGAGCGCCTGCCTGCAGAGAGGCGTTCTGAACGGCGTGCCCGGCCTCCATGTAAACGTACTGGATGCCGCGCTTGCCGTAACTTCCGGTAACCCGCTCAAAAACCGCACAGATTATCATGACCGCAGGAGCGCTGCGGATCGACCCCTGGCTTAACCCGGACCGGCGTAACAAAATTTTTAAAAAATGCTACTTGAGAAGTTCAAAGAGTCCAGAGTCTGATGCCTGTTTGTCAAAGGTAAGGGTATATTCGCACCCTGAAAATGTTGCGGAGTGAGCGATTAAAAGATCGGAAAGGTCAATTCTGGTTTCTCTTGCAGAAGATACAAAGCCGATAATTGCCGGTTGTGATTCAAAGTCCAGCACGGGCATTAGTATCAGCGCATCAATGGAGTCCAGTATCTCCTGCCGTGATACGTTATAAACAGATTCCAGCACCCAAATAGTTTCGAGAACTACCGCTAAAGGCACGAACAATGCCTCCTTTTGGGATTCCACTTTCTTGAACAGCCTGTAAACACTTTCAGCTTGCTTGTCATCATCCTTTACAAGAAAGCGAATGAGCACATTGGTATCAATGGCCTTCATTTAGACCTCTCCCGCATCCTTTGTCTAATGCCTTCATCCATTTTATCTACAGAAACCGGTTTCCTCCCGGTTTTGTGAAGTCTGCCGAATACGTCATCGACCTTCTTTGTAATCGGTATCAGGAGCGCTTCATTCCTTTCAGTTAAGACAAACTCGACCTTGTCGCCGGCGTGCAGTCGCAGGGAGTCCCGAATTGTTTTGGGGATGGTCACCTGCCCCTTGCTTGTGAGCGTCGCTAATGACATAGCGCTTTCCTCCTTACTTATATTTATTGCCTTACTTATGGTAAGGCACTGTGGGCCAGCAGTCAACACATTTCTTTTGGGTTGAGATGCGGGTGATCATCCGAGGGCTGGCTTTTAGGCAGCCTATAAGCCTTTGTCCAATCAAATCACCATGGTCGGGAAAGTCCTCTCGCCCTGGCCAATAGCCCGGCATTTTATCTTGACAACAAACCAATTTTTCTGTAATCCGGCATCACTCAAATCAAAATATTACATTGATATTCTTAAACTTTTTAACTTTGGAACCCTTATTTAACAGGAGCAAAAAATGAACCCGGATGAAACCCGAGTGACGGAGGAAGCGGCCAGGTTTGTGGCGGATTTAACCTATACCGCGCTACCGCCTGAAGCGGTAAGAATCGGCAAACGCTGTGTTCTAGACGGGCTGGGTCTGATTTTAGCAGGCTCGTTTGAAAAATGTACCCGCATAATACTGCAGTTCAGCGAAAGTACAGGCCAGCCGGGAAAATCGAGTGTGCTGGGGGCCAATCCCTTGAAACTGACCGCCCCCTTTGCGGCCATGATCAACGGCATTGCCGGGCATGCCATGGACTGGGACGACAGCCAGCTTTCAATTGCACCTGAACGGATCTACGGGTTGCTGACCCACCCCACCATCCCGCCGCTGTCGGCATCCCTGGCAATCGCGGAAGAAATCGGCGCGGTTTCCGGCAAAACGTTTCTCACCGCCTTTCTGGCCGGTTTTGAGGTGGAATGCAAAATCGCCGAAGCCATCAACCCGGATCATTACAAAAAAGGATTTCACACCAGCGGCACGGTGGGCTCCTTTGGCGCCGCCATGGCCGCTGCAAAACTGCTCGGCCTCACCGAGGTCCAGATTCGGCATGCCATCGGGATCACGGCCAGCATGGCTTCGGGAATTCGCACCAATTTCGGCACGATGACCAAGCCCCTGCATGTGGGCCGGGCGGCCGGCAACGGGGTTACGGCGGCCATGCTCGCGCAAAAGGGATTCGAGGCCGACACGGAAGCGCTGGATGGACCCTGGGGATTTTTCAGTGTTTTCGGTAGGGGGTTTGACGTAGAGAAGATCGCCGGATGCATCGGAAAGCCTCATACCATCGTGGATCCGGGCGTCAGCATCAAGCCATACCCCTGCGGCATCCTGACGCACCCCTCAATGGACGTGATGCTGTCCATTGTAACGGAAAACGACATCCGGCCGGATGATATCAAGGAAGTCGTGCTTTACGCAGGTTCCAACATCCTGAATCCCATCCGGTACAAAATCGCCCGCAACGAACTGGAAGGCAAGTTCTGCATGCCGTTTTTACTGGCGGCCATTGCCATTTCCCGCAAGGCCGGGGTCCATGAATTCACAGATGAATTTGTCAATGCCCCCCGGACCCAGGCGCTGATGCAGCGGATTCGAACGGCGTTTGATCCGGAAATCGAGGCCAAGGGCTGGGACAAAATCCGCTCGCGGGTTGAAGTGGTTCTGGAAGGCGGCAGGAAAATCGTCAAAGAAGCAGACGAACGCTACCGCGGCGGCCCTGAAAACCCCCTGTCGGATAGAGAACTGCAGGGCAAATTTACGGATTGCACCGAGCGCCTGCTGGACAAGGGTGCCCGCGAGAACATTTTCCGGGTAATCGATGGCCTTGAAAACCTTAAAGACATCGCCGAGCTGGTTCGGGCTCTCCAAACAACATAAAAACCGGCCTTTAATTTAGAGAACCCTGCAGTCCCGCCCCGGCGGGACGGGTATACGCTCGCTGTTGCGGTTCAGTATTCGAACCGAAGCGCTAAGCGGCACGGGGAAGGGGCGCTTCTTTTGTCTTAACCTCTGCTTTCATCGTCTTTTTGTTATACCATCCTTCATAAAGAATTAATTCAGGATGTCCCTCCAGCGAGTTATAATTCTTTACAGTCACGTTCTTCATGATTGCATGGTTTTCGTCAAAAATTCGCACATCAAAAAATTCCTTTTTTTCAAGATGCGGGCACGAAACTGACCGAAGGTTCCATACCCAGTCGGGGTCTTGTCCCAATCGGACCACCAGATATCTGCCGACCTGTTCAGGCATCCCTTTGGGCCCGGGCAGTTTAACTTCACCGGGCCGGGAGGACGCTTCGCCTTCCTTTTTTTGCCAGAATTTCAAGTGCATGGTTGTTTACCTCCTTCATGATGGGTTTTAAACCGCTTTACCTTCGTGTTAATATCAATAGCACTTACTGTGCCAATTTATAATAGTTTGATTTTATACAAATTTTTATAATTTATAATCTATCTTGAGGGCTTTTTGATTCTCATTAATCCGCCAATCGGATAGGCAAACCCTGTATCCGCAATGACCGCTAAACAACTAATATGCCGAAACTAATCGAAAATATCTGAAGAGAACTTCAAGTTCTGATTTGGCAAGAATAATGAATTGCGGGTTCCGAAATACGCGAACCACGGATGGGAATAAAAAAGTGGTTCATCCGACTAAAGCGTACTTCGCTTCATGAAGCGCGAAGATTTTAAGCTTGAAGAAATCCATATCCCGATATCCATAAGCCTGCCTTTGAAGGGTTTTGATTTTATTGTTAGTGCCTTCTAAAGGCCCAGTTGAGATAGGATAATCGTAGTAATTAAGGATATTAAAGGCATGACCGGCCAGTGTTTTAGCAAACCTTTTCAATATTGCGATACCTGTGCTTTGTGCCTTTCTGATCCAATCGGTAAGAATGGTTTCTGCATCGGATTTGCAGACCTGGCTCCATATTTGCCTTAAATCTTCTTTGAGATAATAGGCGGTAGCCAACGGCTTGTTGAGACTGAGAGCTTCCTCCAGACGTTCTTTTTCATTTTTCTGTTCATTGAGGTTGTAGGAGTTCTTCAGCAATAGCCATCGGGTT
>JARGFK010000128.1 GCA_029211065.1 Desulfobacterales bacterium | reverse complement strand
ACAGGGAACAGGGAACAGGGAACAGGGAACAGGGAACAGGGAACAGGGAACAGGGGCAGGGAACAGGGGCAGGGAACAGGGGCAGGGAACAAGGGGCAGGGAACAAGGGGCAGGGGGCGAAAGTGTTTCTTCCCCGATCCCCGATCCCCGATCCCTGACACCTCTCTTTAGCCTTCAGCCTGAACCCTGTGCAGTTGGTTAACACGACTAATTTGATCTTTAATAATGAAACATTCAAGGTAAAGAAAAAATGAAAGAAAAAAGATACAACATCAGTCTGTATGCAATTATCCCGATGATCACAGCCGGTGTTGCTTTGCTGTCCACAATAGTCGCCTACAACATTACCATGTATTACATGAAAAAGGGGCTCGAACCCATCTGGCCGGTTTCTTTCTGGGGGACGATCCTGATTATTTTTACCTTTTTTGTAGGACTGCTCATTGCCCGGACCATTCTGGTGCCCCTGGATCGCTTTTTCGCAAAAACGGAAAGCCTGGGAATTTTAAAAAACCTTCCGCCAGGAGCTGCCGAAAATATCAAAAAAGACGATATGGGCCGGTTTAACCTTTTGTTTGATCAGGTGACCGAATTGTTGGGCAAGGTGGAGTCGCGCCAGTTGTTTCCCGCCATTATCGGCCAGAGCAAGGTCATGCGCGGCGTTTTCAATCAGATCATGAAGGTGGCTGAAACCGATTCCACCGTCCTGATCCTGGGAGAAACCGGTACCGGCAAGGAACTCATATCCAGCAGCATTCATGAGCACAGTCAGCGACGTGAAAAACCGTTTATTGCGATTAATTGCGCTGCAATTCCCAGCGGTTTGCTTGAAAGCGAATTGTTCGGGCATGAAAAGGGGGCGTTTACCAGCGCAGACTCCAGGAAGCTCGGCAAATTTGAAATTGCCAATGGCGGCACCATTTTCATGGATGAAATCGGCGATATGCCCCTGGAAACCCAGGCCAAAGTCCTGCGGGTCATCGAAGACGGCCTGGTGCAGCGGGTGGGGGGGCTGCAATCGGTCAAGGTCAATGTCAGGTTTGTTGCCGCAACCAACAGGGAATTGGCCAAAATGGTTGAGGAGGGAAAATTTCGCCAGGATCTTTATTTCCGGCTCAATGTGTTTACCATGAACCTGCCGCCATTGCGGCATAGAAGAGAGGACATTCCCCTTCTGGTGGAGCGGTTCCTGTCGAAATTCAAAAAAAAGGTGGAGATATCACCCGCTGCCATGCAGTTTTTAACCGCGTATTCCTGGCCGGGAAATGTCCGCGAACTCCAGAACGCAGTGGAGTCGGCAACGGTTCTGGCGGACAAAGTCATCGAACCCAAGCATTTGCCGATTACCGTCACCCGGGAACTGGGCAACATCGACCCGGCGAAGCAGGAGAATGTCCTTGCCGGAGGACCGGAGTCCGCTGCTTTTGATGGACGTCTGCGTTCATTTGAAATATATGAAAAACTGGATGTCGAAAAGAGCGGCGACATCGACAAGCGCCTGCAGGGGCTTGAAAAAGAAATAATAATCGACGCGCTCAAAAAAGCCGGCGGAGTCCAGGTGGCGGCCGCCAAAATGTTAGGGATAAAAGAAAGAAGCCTCTGGCATCGTATTAAGAAATTTGATATCGATATATCCGTATTTAAAAACGGGAAACAAGCGGATTAAATACGTTTAGAAAAGCTGAGTTTCAATATTTTCAATATAGTTCTTTAAAAAAAAACCCCGTTTCTAACGGGGATTTATAGTAAAAGAATCCGAACCTTAAACCCCGGCACCCGACCCCTGATCCCCGATCCCAATCCCTTTTTCTTCCTTCAGCCTAATTTACCCACACATTATGGAGCCGATTCTGCAAAATTTGTTGAAATTCAGGGGTTTGGAAGTGTAAAATAGGCAATACTGTGAGATTACAGATGAGTCCGGATTGGGTTTGGTTTGCTTGTGAAGGAACAGATATATTTATAACAATCTGATTATATTTAAAATAATTATAACTTTCGATTGGGGCGCCAGACCTGTTTTTATTTTTGGCATCAAATATGCTTTAGCTAAGGCTGACAATTGAAACTAATTTAAAATCAATGCCATATAAAACTAAGCCGTCATTTTACAATACTTGGGCAAAGGGAGATTAAGTCATGAAAAATAGAAAAATGCTAAAAAATGAAAAAGGTTTTACCCTGATTGAGATCATTGCTGTCATCATTATCATGGGAATCTTGGCGGCGGTAGCGGTGCCCAAGTTTTTCTCCATGCAGGATGATGCGGTGAAAGCATCGTTGAATGGTGCATTGTCGGAATCAGCGGCACGATTCAATCATGCATTTTCAAAATATATTCTGTTATACCAAAAAGCCCCTACCAATGTTACTGTATTATCTACTGATGGAACTAAGCATTTTGCTAACGATTTACTCGGTTCTGGCGCAGAAACTTCGCCCGGCGTCGATATTGGCGATTTTAATGTAACTTGGACAAAAGATGTTGCTACCGGCAATCTGGTTATTACGATTATTTCCTCGAAAACCATGAGTGAAGAAGCTATCGCTGCATCGGAGAGTAGAACTAAGACAATTACCGGTATCAACTGGGGGTCATAATCAGAATAATCTTTTTAATTAGCTTGGGAAAAGGCAGCGCTTCGGAAATAATCCGAAGGCTGCCTTTTTTATTATCAATCGGTTGAGAAATTTAATTTTATCCGTTATAATCAGACAGTTTTCAACGCATCCGTTAAGACTTATGAAAAGGTGGTTAGAAAATTGCGTTGCTGATGGTTGATTTTTATAAAATCTACCTGAAACACCCTTTATCCCACTCCTCCCTTTTTAAAAGCGGCTCGACATGAGCTCGCCGAATGTGGAGGCTGGGAGCACGTCCGATAACTCCCTCTCCCATCTTGGGAGAGGGGGGTGTAACCAAATGAATTTATTTCTTCCCTCACCTAACCTCTCCCCGCAAGGGGGAGAGGAATTAAAGGTTGTCGGACAGCCTCTTGGGAGGGATTTTCAAAGCGATATAGTATAAAGTTTTAACCGGTGGACAACTAATTGCCCGGACAGCTTTAAGCTTATACAGCAAACAGTCAGGATAATAATGCGTTTGATTATCCGCAACAATCGTGGCTTTACCTGGATCGAACTGCTCGTGGTCATGGTTATCCTGGCCATCATCAGTGCTGTTGTAGCCGGCAGTTTGATGAGCAGCGACACTGAATTGATCGCCCGGACCGAGGTAATCAAAACTCACTTGCGTTACGCCCAGACCCGCTCCATGAATTCCAATACGGTCTGGTACATCCAGTTAAGCGGGAATTCCTACTTCCTGTCTAAAAAAGGGGATGGAAATCCCATACTGCTTCCGGGCGGCGACAGCCCCACCATCACGTTGCCCAGCGGCATGAGTGTCACTTCAGGCACTGTGTCTTTTGATGGCTTGGGTAAACCCTGCACCGATGCGGATGCCCAGATTGCACAAGCAGCGGACCGCACCCTTACGGTGACAGACGGTTCAGGCTCACGCTCAATTATTATTACCAAAAACACCGGGTTTATTCAGTGAAAGAAACATTCATACCAACCTTTATGCCCTGCTTGGTCACAACGAATCATGAAATCCCCCCTTGCCCCCCTTTGGCAAAGGGGGGATGGGGGGGATTTTCATATAAAAATAATGAACGGGGTTTCACACTGCTGGAAATTATTATTACCTTTATTATGGCAGCGTTTCTGGGGTCCATGCTGGTGGAGTACATGGGTACCAGCCTGACACGCGGTGGTGAGGCGGTTGTGATGGTCCAGGATGGGTTTTCCCTTAACAGTGTCATGGAAAAGATTACCGCGGACTATGAAGATGACTATAAGAACGGAAGTTATGATTTCAGCACCTTTAAAAGCAATATTGAAGGCGGCAATATATCCACCAATACGCCTTATTATGGGGATTATACGGCTGTAACAGGCTATATTACATTTGCAGGCGGTAACGAAACACCGGATACTTCCGGGATCAACAACCTTTTGAAGGTAACCATTACAGTCAACAACCAGTCGCTGACGGTGCTTTTTAGAAAATAGGCTGAAGACGCAAAAGATAGTAACGAGTAAATAGTGACGAGTGACGAGAAAGAACAGGGGAACGGGGATTCCCCCTTTAGTAAAGGGGGCAAGGGATCAGGTCTCGGGTGTCGGGGATCAAGGAGCAAGAAATTCTTCCCTTTAGAGACTGTGTTGCAATTTTAAAATCAGATTGGTTTTCTTCACGTCATGCCGGACCTGGTCCGGCATCCAGTCACGCTTTAGCGTGATTGAAAATATTCTGGATTCCGGGTCAGGCCCGGAATGACAAACATTCTTGGAGCTCTGGTTTTTTTAATTACAACACAGCCTCCAAAGGGGGCCAGGGGGATTTAAAGATTATCGCAGTTATGAAAATATTCTCCAAATACAAGAATCCTGAATCCGGATTCACATTGATTGAGATTATTGCCTCAATGGTTATTTTCGCGCTGATGTTTACCCTGGCAGGCATGGGGATCGTCATGGCTGCAAAAGGGTACGTGATCACTAAAGAAAACGCGCACATGGCCCAGAAAGCCCAACTGGCCATGGCCCGCATCAACCGTGAGATGATGGAAATAACCACCATTGCCGCCCGGGTTGATACGCAGCCCAATCCTTATATCATCTATGATCACATTGACGGTCGCAGAGCCATAGCAAAGGACGGCAGCACCCTAAAAATGTTTTTTAACTTAGGCGCCGCGGTGACCCTGTCGGATTTAAGTGTCGGGGATATATTGATCGATGACGTTACGCAGTTCACTTTGACTTATTATAAGAGTAATTCGTCCCTCTGGACAATTGCGGATGACATCAAAGAACTGTCTTTAATTGACGTTGTGATCGTGATGAGCCGGGAGGACAGTGGTGTCGGCGATAAAACCTTTAGCACGACGGTGAGGCCGAGAAATACGGGGAACTAAGGACATGCATTCATAAATAGGATGCCAATTTTAAATCCCTCCCAACCTCCACATTCGGCGAGCTCATGTCGAGCCGCTTTTTAAAAGAGAGGAGAAAAGTTACCCTCTTTAAAAAAGGGGGCGAGGGGAATTTAAAAAAATCTTTTCCCTTTTTAAGAAATTCTTCTCCTGTCTGAATGCGGTCGCGCACAGGCTGTCAACCTCCTTATATGGATGAGAGGAAGTATTTCCCCCTTTGAAAAAGGGGGGCAGGGGGGATTTAAAAAAAAGACGAAATATGCTGCATTACCGCCCAAACCTTAAAGACAAGGCGCGCCAATTGCGCAGCAACCTGACTGAGAGCGAACGTGTTCTCTGGTCACGGTTGCGGGGCAAACAACTCTTGGGTGTGCAGTTTTACAGGCAAAAGCCGATACAGAACTATATCGTTGATTTTTTTGCGTCAAAAGTGAAATTGGTCATTGAAGTGGACGGATCGCAGCATCGGAAAAAAGATGAATCCCAGCGGGATAAAATTCGTGATAGGTTTCTCGCCGGCTTAGGACTGACGGTTATGCGTTTTAACAGCAATGAAGTTCTAAATGAAACCGATGCCGTCACTGATGCCATTTACAGGATGGTAGCAGACTTTCTAAATTCGGAAATCCCCCTAAATCCCCCTTTTCCAAAGGGGGACTAATGCGGGAAAAACTTTCCTTCCCCCAAGTTCTTCCTTTGGAAAAAAGGGCAGGGGTTACTCTTCTCCTCCCTTTCGTAAAGGGAGGGCGGGAGGGATTTTAAAACCGTGTTCTTATGTACATTGTAGATTTTA
Source organism: Desulfobacterales bacterium (assembly GCA_029211065.1). Taxonomy (NCBI): domain Bacteria; kingdom Pseudomonadati; phylum Thermodesulfobacteriota; class Desulfobacteria; order Desulfobacterales; species Desulfobacterales bacterium. The sequence goes on along the minus strand of JARGFK010000128.1, from coordinate 6,057 downwards.
TGTAAATTCTATCTGCGATATAGATTATTATGAAATTATCAAATCTTCATAAAATCAGGCTGAATGACAAAGGAAGTATCCTTGTCACCCTGATCATCACCATGGTGGTGCTGGCCGCTTTAGGGGCTGCCATGGTGTCACTGACCAGCACATCCATGTTCGGCCAGGTGGGGGCCAACAGTTCCGCCCGGGCCTATTTTCTGGCCGAATCCGGATACCGTTATGCCGAGAGCCGTTATTTGAGCGCGTCAGACAGAGATACGGAGCTGGAAAACCTGCACAATGCCGCAGCCTTTACCCTGCTCAATAATGCCGGGCAGTTTGATCTAAAAATTTATCCCTATTACTTTAAAATTATTGAACGGCCCGCCATCGGGACGAAGACCCTGAAAACAAAAGTTCCCGGCGGGTTTCCGCCCGGTGTAATCATCGGAAAACCGGGCTGGTTGAAAATCGGTCCTAAGTCCACCAGCATTTATAGATACGACGATGTCAGTGTGTCGGGCGTAAATGTCACTTTTACCATGAAAGAAAATATCAATTCTTATTTTCCGGTGGGATTGGATGTGTTGTATGCTGCCGAAAGTGAGATGCTACAAACCGTGACCAAAGGAGGAGATTTTCAGGCACATGATCGGACTAGCGGGCTGCCGCTGCGCAATGGCACCATCATGATCAATAACCATCTGTATAGTTACAAAGAAAATGATGTTACCAATAGAAAATTAATTGGAATTGAGGATCCGTCTGATCCCAATATGCCGGATTTTAGCGTAGCGGACCGGGAGATGATTGTTTTACAAAAATTTGTAAAGCTTCATTCCACCGGCATCTTTGGTCAGGAGCCGGTGGAAGGGGCCGCCAGCCGGGAAGTGGTGTACCATGTGCCACTGCCTTCTACCGCTGAAGAACGCAAAGAATTCAAAGAAACATTCGCAGATTTAACAAATTGGAAAACATCAACATTAGATAACTTTGCATTAGACATGGGTCGCAGTGCCTTAAGAGTGACCGGAACAGATTCACTTGGGGGAACGCTCACAGGGAGCCTGATCAAATTTGAACCGTCCGCAACAAACATAGATCTGGCCGCAGCCCACTTATATGGTGACCCTAATTTTTTAAGCTATGACGCTCAAGTGAAGGTCGGTTTTGATCCCAATCCCCCACCAGTAGGTGGCTTTGACCCATCTCCGATTCCGAAATATTTTGCCGCTGGTTTGTCGTTTCGGCTTGACAATGATAACAATAGCTATGGTCTTTCCTTCCTTCGCGGTGACAACACGGATACAACTATTTTAGATAACCTTGATAATAATATTGTGCCAGTAGACAAGAAAACCTTAATCGTCCTGTGGCAAGGGACAGGTTCCGGAAATACCAGGAAGTGGCTGGCATACAAGGACCTGAATAATTTTTTCGCAGATAATATGGAAGGATCACTAAGCGGTTGGACAACACCCGCACCGCTAAAGGGTTCGACGAACCTTTGGCATAGAACGACATACCGTTCTAAGAGTAGCACCAATTCTTGGTATTACGGAAAAGAATTGACAAGGAATTATGATACCGGGGTTACAAACAGCGCGACGCTTGTTTCTCCGGACATTAAATTGTATCCGACTAGCAGTAGTGTTAAGTTGTCCTATTGGACTTGGATTAAAACTGAACCGGGAGGTGGCGTCCTGTATGACCAAAAACATGTCGAGATTTCAACAAACGGTGGTGTGAACTGGAGCGGTCTGGAACAAGTATTAATAGAAGATACCTTTGGCGTTTGGCAGCAAAGATTCATTGATCTTTCGGCTTATAAGGGGCTAACCATCAAAATCAGATTTCGTTTTGATAGTTATGATAATGCCTTAAATTATTATGAAGGCTGGTACATTGATGATGCCAAAATATCCGCAGGAGATACTTCGTATCCCATATTCCCCATTAACGAGGCAACCCTCATGGTGAGGGTCAAGGAGGTGGCTTCAGTAACTTTTAGCAACGGCGGACCTGTTGCGATTGAAAATTTAGACACCGTTGTCGGGCAAACCAGCGGCGCTCGGGGAGTTGTGGCCGGCACTCCGATCATTTCATCCGGCTCCTGGCCCGGCAATACCGCTGCTGGGACACTGACAATGAAAAATACGACAGGGACATTTGTAAATGAACCGATACAGGTAATCGGTTCGTCAGCTACAGCAACAGCCAGTGGGTACCGGGTCCGGGATAATTATATCAAAGCGTATATCGGAGATACCAGCGGCTATGGGACAGCTAATAATAGCCCGCTGGATTTTAATAAGCGTTCAATTTTACGTGGCAATGTTTACTGGCCGCCGGATGAAGTGGCGGACTGGTCGGCAACCAATGATTATTTTACCCTGGTCCAGTGGGATGTCATAAACAGTGGTTTGGGACAGAATGTCGTGAAATTAATTGATTCCATTGACGAACCAAATGCCGTTATCCGCTCAAACACCCTGACTTCACCTACATCGAGCCCTTTGCTGCAGCCGGAACTGGGGTTGCATACCTTTGGAAAAGGTTCCACAAATGTTTACTTTGACGATTTTGCCGTTCAGGCAGATGTCGGTGCTTCCAGCAATAACGGGTTTATCCGCACCATCCAGGAGTAGTCCCGTTTAACACATCAAGCGCTAACCATATTTAACTTGAAAATTCCTCACAGCTTGCTGGGTGGGTAACCCAAAATTCCCTCACCTTGGAGACTGTGTCGTAATTGGGTAGGGAGAAAATTTTTAACATATATAGTATTTCGCTATGAAGGCAAACACCAGATATGCTATTATACGCGGCAAAGAAAGGAAACACGCTATGGCATATCGATTCGGCCTTCGCTATCAGATGGCCTTACTTCCAAAAAGCATCGAAGACTATGTTGCCGATGATAATCCGGTGCGTGCCTACGATGCTTTTGTAGCGGCCTTGGATTTTAACACATTAGGGATCGAAATCAATCCGAATAAAGTCGGCAATTCGGAATATGATCCCAAGGCTATGCTAAAGCTTTTGGTTTATGGTTATTCTTATGGAATCAGGAGTTCCCGCAAATTGGAGCGGGAAGTCCATCATAATCTCTCCTTTATATGGCTGATGGGCGGTTTAAAGCCGGACCATATGCCGACACGGAAGAGCTTGAAAAGATCGATGCTCAAGGAATCGAAGTGATTGTTCCCTCCCAGCGGCAGGCAAGGCACGGAGAAGAAAAAGCCTTTAGCAAGAGCCATTTCTCCTATGACCAGGGGCAAGATTGCTATTTTTGTCCCACGGGCCAGCGATTGAACTATTACGGAACAGATCGCAGCAACGGTAAAAGACAATACCAGTTCATTGACCGTGGGTTATGCCATCGTTGTGGGTATTACGGGCAGTGCACCTCAGCCAAAAAAGGTCGAAGTATTAAACGGTTGGCCCGCGAAACGGTTAAAGAGAAGCTGGAAGCCAAATATGAGGAGGCGGGCTCGCAAGCGATTTATGCCAGACGCAAAGCGCGGGTGGGGCATCCTTTTGGCCACATCAAGAGAAACCTGAAGACAGATGGTTTTCTGATGAGAGGGCTTGCCGGGGTGGGAGCCGAAACCTCCCTGCTTGCCACCTGTTTTAACTTAGCCCGAATGATCTCAATTATTGGGGCCGCCGGTTTAATTGGAAAGTTGACCGGCCTGACTACGCTGGCGGTGGCATAATAGCGAGGGGAATATCCCCACCTGCCAGGGTATTGGTAATGATATTGTCGGTACGGTGGTTAATCAGAAGCCAATGATGCACTTCCCCTATTTATTTTTAGTTGTCAAAGAACGATTGTGAAAAAATTAGCCCCTCCACCGCCCAATTGTAACACACCCTCTTGGGGGAGGGTTAAGGGTGAGGGAATAAAAAAATATCTGCTGTTTGTTGAAACGAAGCGGAGATCCCGTTTTGCGGGGCTGCATGGAGACTCATTATAAAAAAAGCGGCAGGACCGCCAAGGACCCTGCCGCTCTGACTATGAAAAAAGTGGGATTAGATTACTTCTTTTTCTCTTTATCTTTCTTATCTTTCTTTATAATAAAGATTGTATCAGTTAAATCTATTGGATTTCCGTTATTATCCAACAACGTCAAGTGTAATTTTACAAAGTCACCATCAACGACATCTCCCAGAGCGTCCACTATTTTTTGGGTCCTGAACTTGAGTACAAGGTCCGGAATACCGTCGCCGCCTAGTTCATCGCACGTGTCTGTAGTATTCTTAATGTCAAGTACATCTAAGATCATGGACCTAATGGGGGCAACACCTGCCAGCATTAAAGATTCAAGGTCGATTGTACCCACATCAAAAGTACTGGATCCAAGAACCACAACCGGCAGCACGCCCTTGCTTTTAACATTGACCGGATTGTTGCAAGAACCGGGCTTGATGTCCAACGCCGTCGTAGGTGTCTTCCATCCATCTGGCTTGGTCCACGGGAAATCATCTTGGGCCTGGATAATACCAGAATTGTTATAAATGAGATATGGTGAGTCGCAGAAAACCTTTGCCGGATCACAATTTTGATTATTATCCCAGTAGTTGCCGCCGATGGATGAGTCGAAGAAAAATTTGTTATCTTCGTTAACGCCGTCAACTGTGGCGTGGGTATCGTTATTTATAAAATTGTTGTTGTAGATTTTACAGAATTTGCTGTTGAATAAGTAAATACCTATATTGAAACCTTGAATAGTTAGATCTCTGACTGTAACTTCTTCTAATATAGTACCGCGTGGCCCTTGAATAGAGACACCGCTTCCACCAACTCCAGTTAAGGTTTTCCCATTTCCATCTAAGGTAATCTTGCTGCTCTCGATAACAATAAATCCTGATAGGTCAGCTCCAAGCGTGCAAGTCGATGAGCCTTGATCCCAGATGTCCTGCCAGTCGACACCAGCCCGCGTGGCACAGTCGCCCCCACCATTGGCGTTTGTGGTATACGCAACTGCCCCGCTCGCAAAGCCGAGGACGATTAAAAACGACAGAAGCACTAGTAGCCCTTGCGTGAATCTCATTGAATTAGATTTGTGTATTTTTAAGATAATTGCTTTCATGATACCCTCCTTTTGCCTTTTTAAGTCAAGTCATAACTCGATTTCAATTAATAATTAAGCAAACCACGTGCCAGTTAGCGTTGTAATCATAGAAATTATACCTTGTTCTGCCCAAAAATGTTTCTTAAGTTTAATAAACTTATTGTTTTCAGTGTGTTATTATATTGTTATAAAATTATGTGTGGTTACGATAAATTGGTTTTGAATGAATAAATGTTTGATTTTTTGGGATGAAGTCCTGGGTGTTTATGACATAATTTGATGATATTTACTTCATAAAATGTTGGAAGTCATGATTTTTAGTCACTTAAATAATATATAACAACTTAATATTATTTTAAAAAATAAAAATAATCAGCAAAATGTTGATCATGATTTACATTTAAGCGCAGATCTAAAACCTCCTCCGGCAGGTTAGTTCTTGAAATACCATCTTCAGACCGAATAGTTTTTTTATCATAAACTCGAATGGGGTTTAATAGTAATGTGGAGTCGGGTTAACAACGGCCCTGCCGTTTTTTTGTTTTGAACGTACAATTTTACCGATTTCAGCCTTGGGCCGGAATCGGTAACATCCCACGTTTTCACAAATGACTTTTCGTTGGAGATAACGGGGTCCCTTCTTAAATATTAACTATTTAGCTTCATTTTGGAGCAGATTGCTTAAACTTACCGATTTCAGCCTTGGGCCGGAATCGGTAAAAAGCCAACGTTTAAACAAATGACTTTTCGTTTCATTGAAGGTGATGCGTATGACTTTGAAATAACAGACTATCATTGAGAGGGAGATTATGAGTATAAAATATAACGGTGAAAGAAATATAAAACCGACACACCCGGGCGAGATGTTGCGAGAAGATTATATAAACGACTATAATCTTACAATCGCCGGCCTTGCAGAAAAAGGTAGTGTATAATCTTTTGTGTAAATTTTAAAATGGTATAAAAAAGGGCGCTTTTCCTTTAAAAGGGTTTTTGG
>JARGFK010000127.1 GCA_029211065.1 Desulfobacterales bacterium | reverse complement strand
TTTTTCCTGAATATGCTGTGTACGAGGCATGAACTGAAGGCGCCGCGGCAAGGGGACTTTCTGGTTGACGATGCGTATCTCTTCGAGATCGGCGGGAGAAAAAAGAGTTTCGGTCAAATAAGTGATGTCGAAAACTGTTTTCTGGCTGTCGATGAAATGGAAAATGGGTTTGGGAGGAAAATACCCCTCTGGATCTTCGGGTTCCTGTATTAACAGGACCCGTCTTCGTCACGCTGGGTGCGTGACTACGCCGTGGCAGGCCCGTCTTCGTCACGCTTCCGGATGACTTCCGTCTTCGTTCTTGGGGCGTCGCTTTCAGCTTCCGCCGTCGCTCTACGAGCTATGGCGTGATAAATTGCCCTCACAAGTCGAACTACGACGCGACAAGTCGCCGCGGCAAGTAAAGGGGATAAAGGGGATAAAGGGGATGGAAGAACCCGTGAGATCAGAAAGCAGGACACGACCCCATGGATTTCCCCGGTTTATCTCCACTACAAGATAACGAAGAGTAGTCATTGCTAGCAATCATAGGAAATGGGAACTGACCCCGCGAAACATGCGGGAATGCCCCCAAAAAAGGTCCCTTTGCGGTCAAGATTTTACAATGAAATAAAGATTTTTTTTGACCGTACGGCGAAAAGTAAATTCGCGCGTGATGTTGCTATCGTCGCTTCCGGGACCGCTGTCGCACAAGCCATTACCATGGTTTTTGCGCCCATTGTCACTCGCTTATATGGCCCGGAAGCCTTCGGCCTCTATGGAGTGTTTATGGCTGTAGTGGCCGTCCTGACACCGATAGCTGCCTTGACTTACCCCATCGCTGTTGTGCTGCCAGAAGAGGACTCAGACGCCAAGGGGTTGGCCCACTTGTCTCTCTTAACCGCTTCGGGTGTTGCCCTCCTGTTAGTTGCCGTTATTTGGTTCTCCGGTGAGTGGTTCCTTGGCCTGTTCGGGGCGAAAACCATTGCGCCATTTGGCCTGTTGCTCCCCCTGGCTCTGTTTTTTGCCGCCGGCACCCAGGTCGGCCAGCATTGGCTGATTCGTAAAAAACGTTTTGCAATTACAGCCAGGATTGCGGCAGCCCAGGCTCTTGTAATCAACACCGCGAAAGTAGGGGTCGGGTGGTTTCACCCTGTGGGGGCGGTGCTGATCGTACTTGCCACCTTCGGTGGCGCTGTTCATTCTCTCATGCTCTGGGTAGGGAGCATGCGGGCAAATCCTGGGCCAGCTAGCAAGGACACGCCAGGGAAAAGCCCGTATTCGCTTGGAAAACTGGCGACAAAATACTATGATTTTCCGCTTTATCGAGCTCCCCAGGTTTTCATGAATGCTGTTTCCCAGAGCATTCCTGTGTTGATGCTTGCCGGTTTCTTCAGCCCAGCGGCCGCGGGTTTCTATACTATCGGAAGGACCGTTCTCGGCATGCCTTCGCAATTAATCGCGAAATCCGTTGGCGATGTGTTTTATCCCCGTATCAGCGAGGCTGCCCACAAAGGGGAAAATCTAGTACATCTCATTTTGCAAGCCACCGGTGGGCTGGCCCTTACAGGAGTCGCGCCCTTTATGCTTGTAGTGCTGTTCGGACCTTGGCTTTTTGGTTTCGTTTTCGGAGCCGAGTGGGCTATGGCAGGGAGTTACGCCCGTTGGCTGGCCTTTTTCTTTTTTTTCAACTATATCAATAGGCCAAGTGTAGCCGCTGTTCCGGTGCTGGGCATTCAAAAGGGGCTTCTCATTTACGAGTTATTCAGCACCGGGAGTAAAGCCGTCGCTTTTTTAGTCGGATTTTACGTCTTTTCAAGTGACATCGTTGCAGTGGCCCTCTTTGCCTTGATTGGGTCTATTGCCTACGTGGCCATGATTCTTTGGATAATCGGGGTAGCGAAGGTCCAGGAGGGTTATGCCAAGGCGGGTCAATAGGGAGGTGAGGGAGAAGTATGGGAAAAAGGTATAAAAAACAGGTTGATAAGGATCACTATAAATTCGAGGAATACATAAACGAGAAACGTTTGATTAGCATACGGCAACAATTTGACAGACTTTTCCATTTTAATGCCACTGCCGACCTGTACAAACAATGGGACCCACCTTTTTGTTCATAAGAAAGCAACCGGAGATGGGAGAAGTTAATTGAGAAAATGGCTTGACACTCAACTAACTGAGTACAGCTGCAATCTCTGCGGCTTACAAAGCGATAGATTTATATTCGAGAGAATTGATGGACTTCGAGTAGTCCAATGTAAGGAGTGTGGACTTGTATATTTGAATCCTAGGCCCAAGGATGATCTAATTCCAACTCAATATGATTGTAATTACATCTTATCTCGATCATCCATTGGCGATATGCTTACTGCTTCAAAAGGAAGGCTACTTGTCCTCAAAGAGAATGGCATATCTTCCTTTGGAAAAGCACTGGAAGTCGGCTGTTCAACTGGTGAATTCTGCCAGTATGTCCATAACAGGGGGGTGGATGTAACTGGGATTGATATTTCAGGATCTGCCATTAAAATAGCGCGATCCCGGTATAAGACAATTCCTTTTTATGTTGGGACAATTGATAATATCATTTCGGAAGAAAGTTACGAGGCATTGTTTGCCTTTGAGGTTATCGAACACGTCCACGACCCTGACATGTTTTTTAAGAAAGCCTCTGACCTTCTCGAAAAGAATGGTTTTCTTTGTATTACAACGCCCAGTTTTGAATGCGCTGAGTTTGTTGGATTTGATAACTGGGTTGGTTTCTCCATGAGCTTTGAACATTTATATTTTTTTTCAAGCACTACAATCGGCAAGTACGCTGCTAAACATGGAATGCAAGTTGTTTGTACGCTTTATGGAGGGGGCAAAGGCCTTAATAGCCATATGTGTAATCAGTATACAATAAAAGAGATGAGCAAGTATTTACTAAAATCGATGCATTTGCTTGAATCCGTGCGGAGGATCAAGCGCATTATGCAATTAACGCTGCCAATTAAACATGATTATCAATCGAAAGAAATAAGACACAATTTGCTAATGATTCTCCAAAAACAATGACCTGATAGATTAAATCGTCCGGTATTTTAAGAAAGAGGACTGCTTGTTTCCAAATGGAGGGGAAAGGGGGGATAATGTTCTAACACTAAGACCAGTAATTTTTGCATTTTAAGCCGAGCATCCTCGACGCAAGAAGTACGTCAGTTTTGGAAAATTTATAATTGAATAGGAATGCGGTTCTTGCCCGATTTTTCCATCAACTTGCCACTGAATGTTGTTGTCAGCAGAAGGATAAAGATCGCATGAAAACTTATGGAGGAGGATCAAAGCCCTCGATTGCAGTGTATTCTGTCTCTCCCGTGGCCTTGATGGAAATGGGTGGTGTTAAGGCCATGGGGATGCCATCGATTATGGCGTTTCATCGCGAGCTCGGGCGGAAAGGGTTTGATGTCACCTATCTGCAGATCGGAGGTGACCCCCAAAATGACCTTGATCAGTGGTTCGATGGCCTTCGGGTTAAGAAAATGCCCCACTGGACTTTGCCGAGAATACTGCGGAAATCGCGAATATTCTCCAAGTTCCTTGGCCTGCCTCTTTTGGTGATTTCGGCCTTCTGGCCTATGTTCCTATTTCTCCGCGCCGAAAAGGAGCGGCACAACGGACGAGTGGTGATATACGGGCACTTGGCACCGGGGGCAATCTTGGCGAGTTTGCTTTCGATGACTATGCGGGTACCTAATGTTTCGCGGTTGTATGGCACATTACTGCCTTATCATTTTGGCATTAGTGAGCAGTATCCAGTTGGTAAACTTCGACGCTATTTAAATTTGCTTCGGTATTATGACGAAACACTTGCTTTCTTGATGCCTTCAAGTGCGCACGTGATCACGGATGACGGAACACTGGGCGATCGGTTGTTTCGGGCTCTAAGGGGGCCCGACAAACGCTTGGAGTTTGTCCGCAATGGACTGGATATCGATTGGAAAGGGGTCCTGGAGGATGGGGCGGATCCTTCGATCACTGAACGCTACTTTGAAAATGGCTGGCCGCTTGTGGTTTCGGCAGGTCGGATGATCGCTTGGAAGCGCTTCGACCGAACTGTGGAAATAGCCGCAAGGCTGCGAGAAAAAGGAGTAAATGTCAACTTCTTGATTCTTGGTCGGGGCGACGAAGAACCGCGGATTCAGGAGATGATTCGGCAACGAGGTTTAGAAGATCGGGTAAAAATCAAGAACAACACACCCCACTCTGAAATGCCCGCGTTCCTTATGGCGGCTGATGTCGTATTGTTGACACAGGATTACACAAATCTTTCTAATACGCTGTTGGAATCGCTTGCGTTGGAGCGGCCGGTTGTCGTTTTGGACGTTGGCGGCACCAGTATGGTTGCAAACGACGGATACAATTGCCTGACGATTTCTTTAGCAAATGTGCATGAGGAAGCGGCCGCTGCCATCGTCCGAATATTGGAGTCGACCGAATTGCGCTATCAATTGCGGGAGGGATGTCGTGACTGGAAAGGCGAAGGGGCGTATTCCTGGGAAAAGAGAACTGAGGTCGAAGTCAATCTTATTAAATCTCTTTTGAATAACGAAAATTATAGATGTTCCACATAACGGCAATGCTCTTAAATAACGAAATATAAACAGTGCCCGAAAAAATAATAATAACAATTTTACTTTTAATTTGCTTGGGTCAGGTTTGGGCGATCTTTCACGGCCGCCTGACGGCGGCGATTTACTACTGCTCTGTCGCGCCGCTGGGGTATTTCAGCGTGTGGAAGTTCGGCACATGGAGCCCGGATCTCCTCTGCGGGCTGTTGCTGATCGTCGCGGGCCTTCTGGTTTTTCGCCGCACCCCTGGCATTCCCCGCTTCGGTCGCCACCGATTGGTCTTCTTTTTGGTATTCTTAATTTTAAACACCTTGGTCGGTTCGGTCCTTTGGCCCATTGGCTCGATGGCTGGAAAGAGCGCCGTTTATGGCCAACTCCGCGGTGTAGGGCAAATTTTAAATTGGCTGATAATTATTGGCGCAGCGTGGCAAATTGGGATTGCGTTTAGTCAAACAGGTGGATTTGAAAAAGCTCGTAAAGTGATCATAGGGGTTGGAGTACTACATTCGGTGTACGCATTATATCAGGTGATCGCTTTTTATTTAAGTCTTCCGATGACGGGAATCCGCCGACCTTACTCAGGCATCGTTGCGGACGTAATGAATGAACATTTTGCTGCTTTTCAAATGGGGGGTGCCACCATCTACCGTGCCAGCTCTTTAATTGGCGAGCCAAAAGGCTTGGGGGTAATCTCGTTGGTATGGATCGCAGCGTTATTAACGCTCCTCATGGAAGGCAAAACCCGGCACCGTAGTCGTACTACATGGGCCTTGTTCCTTTCGCTGGTGGTCATGTTTCTCACCTATTCTACATCGGCGTGGATTGGTTTCGTGGGCATGATGGCGATTGCGCTTTGGACATTGAGAAATCGCTTCGCTTCACGCCTGGCACGTCTTCTCCTTCTGTTGGCGCTCTTAATTGGTGGCTTGGCAATTGTCAATTTTTCCGGTGTCCTACCGAAAACACCTGGAGGGATAATCTCCATTGTCCAAGAGCGCACCACGGGGCGCGAGTATCTCCGCGACATGCCGGAGATTGAAGCAATACAGGTCTTAGCGGAGCATCCATGGATGATTCTCTCTGGAACCGGCCTGGGCGGGATGTCTTTTTACATAGCCCGGAACCTAGGCGGAAGTGATATCATCCTTTTCCCGAACACCGGTCTTTTGGCCTACATCTCCGATATGGGTTTAATTGGGATAACTTTGCTAATTTTTTCCTTGCGTGGCGGACTCCGACCCACGTTGACTCCATCGACACAATCGGATGAAATTACGCGGTCTTTATCGTTCATCGGCACGGTGTGCCTAATGCAGACATTTATCTTCAGTGCTGGAATTCTTATGTTTGGTCTGGCATTCTTACTTGCCGCGGAATTTCGCCGATGTTCGCTTCGTAGCGTGCGTGCTGCTGCCTTATGGCCGCGAAAGGAATATCAATGACTGATGACCACTTTACTGTTTTTTGCCCCCCAAAAAGACCTTCGCCGACCCTTCGCATGACAGCCAGCGAGAACAAATATTTTCACTGGTCGTGATTCCGTGGTGGACCACTTCTCTACTGCTACCTACAGCGACCGTTGCGGCGCAGCCGGAGTGGTGCAGGCCAGTGGCCATGGTGACGTTTTTCGAAGTGGTGATGTGGATCATTTGCAGGCAAGGTTGCAGCAGGTTATGGACAGAGGCCGGCTGGAACCCGATGAGCGCAGGGCACTGGCGCAGTGGGCACAACGTCTGGACGAGGATGCCGGACCGGAATATTTGCTGGGAATTTTGAGATTTCTTGAAGGGCAGGGCGTGCGGCCGGTGACTCCATGGAACCGGGCTGATGTCTAATTCTAGAAAAATGTTGTTTGCATAGCTCATATACAGCCAACAAGGAGAAGTGCCGTTATCGTCGAGTCTGCCAAAAATGCACACATAAAATTAGGATTAAAGTTGACGATGCCCAAACCCATGATCCTTACTTTCGTCCCCTATTATCTCCCCGGCTATAAATCCGGAGGTCCGGTTCGGACTATTGCAAACATGGTGAATTATTTTGGTGATGAGTTGGACTTCAAAATCGTTACAGCTGATCGTGACTTATTGGATACTGAGCCCTATACTGATGTGGAAATTGATGGCTGGAATACGGTTGGCAAAGCGAAGGTGCTTTACGGCTCACCAGAGAGTCGGACACTATGGAATCTGGCGCACCTGCCCCTCGGAAATTTGCATGGCCGGAAAAGTGGAGGTGGCGCCCGATTATGCATGAGGGCAAGTGCGGTGACCGTGAGCATCGGAATAGGTGATCGAAGAGTAATTACATTATACGATGCCAATCACTATTCTTGCGTGTGTCTCGATAGGATGACGGCATGCGGGTAATTCAGATTGTTCCCGCCATCACGAATGAGGCGAGCGGCCCATCTTACACCGTTGTACGCCTGTGCGAAAATCTCATTGCAAATGGATTAGGTGTAACACTTGCCGCGCTGGACTGGGCACCGATGGCCTCGGCGCCTTCTTTTCTCCAGACCTTCCCGCTGGGATGGGGGCCGCGCAGGTTGGGCCGATCGCCGGCAATGCAAAGCTGGCTTCATGTACAAGGTAAATCGAATTCAGTCGATCTGATCCATGACAACAGTCTGTGGATGATGCCCAATGTCTATCCGGGACAGGTGGCCCGACGATACGATATTCCCTTGGTGGTTACACCACATGGCACCTTGTCCGAATGGGCGATGCAAAGCGGTTCGTCGTTTAAACGCTTATTCTGGCCGCTACTACAAAGGCCAGCCCTTGCGGCTACCACGTGCTTTAACGCTACAGCGGTGTCGGAATACGAGGACATCCGCCGTATGGGTTTCCGTCAGCCCGTGGCGGTCATACCAAACGGCATCGATATCCCACCCCTGCTGCCAAAGGCAGAGAAAGATCACCGGACGTTGTTATTCCTGGGGCGTATTCACCCTATAAAGGGGTTGGACATACTTTTTCACGCATGGCGGGCGGTACAAGATCGTTTTTCTGAATGGCGTTTGCGAATTGTCGGACCCGACAATGGCGGATATCTTGGAAAAATAAAGGGGTTGGCCTGCGCGATGCACCTTGAGCGCATTGAGTTCAGTGGGGCTTTGTTTGGCGAGCTGAAGTGGCAGGCGTATCGAGATGCGGATCTTTTCGTGTTGCCCACGCATTCAGAGAACTTTGGCATATCTGTGGCGGAGGCATTGGTATCAGGCACGCCGGCTATCGTATCTAAAGGCGCGCCCTGGGCTGGATTAAACTCGCGGCAATCCGGCTGGTGGATCGATATTGGAATCAATCCATTGGTTGCTTGTCTGGAACAGGCCCTTTCCGAATCTCCAGCTGCATTAACGGCTCGGGGATCGCGCGGGAGAGACTGGATGCAAACAGAGTATTCTTGGGCACATGTGGGATGGCAGATGGCAGCGACCTATCGTTGGATACTGAACGGCGGTAATAAGCCTGAATGGATCATCGAAGATTGACTCCGGTGAACGATGCCAACCAACAAATTCGTCTGTGCCTGATCTGCGGGTACGTCGGATTTAAACCGTACAAGGTGGGGTTGGTGCAATGCGAAGGCTGTGGCGTGGTGCTTTCGCCTATTATTTGGGAACCACAGGCGAACGAATACCTGGAAGAAGAATGGTTTGGTGAAGATTACCGGCCTAAAACGTCATTTTGGGTGGTGTTGTTCGAGAACTGGAACAACCGTAATACACTCGCACGACTTTCTAAAGCCAAAATAGCGGGGCAGCGACTGCTGGAAATCGGCGTAGGCAGCGGCTCATTCCTGAACGCGGCGCGGGAGCGAGGTTATGAGGTAATGGGATGCGACCTCTCCGGATCGATCTGTGCACGTGTGCAGCGTGTGCATGGAATCCCAATGCACAACAGCCCCGTCGCCCAGATTATTCACTCTGCCCCTTTTTTCGATATTGTCATGATGAACCATGTGTTGGAGCACGTTCAACAGCCTATCGAATTCCTGCAAGACGTTCGCCGCCTACTCGTCAGCGGGGGTGTGGTCCATATTGCAGTCCCCAACGTTGCGTGTTGGGAGGCGCTCCTGCCGGGCTGGGGCAGTTATGAACCATATCATCTGGCATACTTTAGCCCTCAAACGCTTCAACGAGCTGTCGAGCTGGCTGGTTTCGAAGTGTTGCGCATCAGGACGCATGATTCCTTTTCCGGCTGGTTCCTGGCTATTTTGCGGACTTTGCTCAGAGCAAACCGGAAGAGCGCAGGCGAACGGTCCGCGCAGCGCGAAGCTGCGCATCTTTCCTGGGTGGGCCACGCTTATCACTTGGCCATGGTCTTGGGCGGCGTCATTACTTTGCCGCTGCGATTATTCCAGGAAGTGATCGGCCGCGGCGATGAAGTGGTGTTAATCGGACGAAAGGCGGAATGATGCCAGTTCAATCAAACAGTCAGACGATTCCTGTCACCGTCATTATGCTTACGCTCAACGAAGAGTTCAACCTTCCGGGCGCTATTGATAACGTCAAGGACTGGGCGGAAGAGGTATTCATTGTTGACAGTTGCAGTACGGATCGTACGGTCGATATTGCGCTGGAGCGTGGGGTAAAGATCGTTCAGCGCCCTTTCACAAATTTTGGTGACCAGTGGAATTTCGCCCTCGATCATTTGCCTGTAGCGACCCCATGGACGCTAAAATTAGATCCTGACGAAAGGCTCTCTGAAAAACTTAAGGACAGCATCGCTAAGGTGGTGACAAATGGGGCCGAGTGCGACGGCTACGAGATGGTTCTGCGGCTCTGGTTTATGGGTAAACCCCTTCATGTTCAGCAGCCGGTTCTGAGGCTCTGGAGGACTGGGAAATGTCGATTCTCGAATGTGATCGTGAATGAGCATCCCTTGGTCGACGGGAAGATCGGGCGGCTCGAGGGCCTGATGGAACATTTCGACAGTTCTGACCTGCACCATTGGGTGGACAAGCAGAACCGTTACACAACGATGGAAGCGATCATGCGGGCAAGCGGGGCTGCGCTTGCCGTGCAACCGCGGCTCTTGGGGAATCCCCTGGAACGCCGCATGTTTTTTAAGAAGTATTTCTTCAGGATTCCTTTCCGGTTCCAACTGCTGTTCCTCTATCATTTGATTGTTTGTGGGGTCTGGCGCAATGGTGCGGAGGGATGGACTTGGGCCCGGCTTCGCACGGAGGTTTTTCGAGCTACCGATCTTAAGACGCGAGAA
This sequence comes from Desulfobacterales bacterium, assembly GCA_029211065.1. Taxonomy (NCBI): domain Bacteria; kingdom Pseudomonadati; phylum Thermodesulfobacteriota; class Desulfobacteria; order Desulfobacterales; species Desulfobacterales bacterium. The sequence goes on along the minus strand of JARGFK010000127.1, from coordinate 2,039 downwards.
ATTTTGAAAACCGGTCGTATCCCTGAACTATCGAAAGTCCCTCATGGAGACTATGACGCACGTGTTTTAGCTTCTCCTTTGCAGCAGGTGTTTATGCAGGAAACTAAGGATTAACATGGAACCGACAGTTCGGGTGGTATTTTTTGAAGATTATAAGAACCCCGAGCGGATTCGCCACGCTGTCAACATTATGCTGAACATGGGTAGGGGAATCGATATCCTGCTCGCAAAGGACGATCCTGAACGCCTTTTTGTCGTTAAGCCTAATTGGATTCAGGATGCTCATGAATACAAAGACCATGTATGGGAACCGGTAATTACTCATCCCGAACTGATTCTGTGCGTTCTTCAGTGTTTGGCGGAACGAATCCAAGGTCGGGCGACGATCTGTGTATGTGACGCGCCGCACACGTATGCGGATTTTGCCGCGATTGTTAAAAGGGGGGAATTTCAACAGCGATTTGAGGCTCTCACTGAAAAATTCCCTTCAATTAAATTTGAGGTACTTGACCTTCGCCGAGAAGTCTGGACCCGGAAGGAGGAGGTTGTAGTCGAGAGGTGCCGGAATCCAGACGACCCGCGGGGATATGTGAAGGTTGATCTGGGGAGCGACAGCCTATTCTATGGACATGTTGGCGAGGGTCGATTTTACGGTGCCGATTACGATTCAACTGTTGTTAACAGTCACCATCGGGGGAAAATACAGGAATACCTGATCGCTGGAACCCCGATTTCATGCGACCTGTTCATTAATCTACCCAAGATGAAGACCCACAAGAAGACCGGAATCACGTGCTGCCTAAAGAATCTGGTTGGAATCAACGGTGATAAAAATTGGCTGCCTCATTATACGGAAGGCGGTCCGGTGCGAGGAGGTGACGAATTTCCTGAATATTCGTTCCTGAATCGGTTTGAGTCTAATGTTAAAAAAATCGGCAGAAAAATGGCCCTGAAGATACCAGGCCTGGGAACATGGCTCTATAGAAAGATGCGCCATCTGGGAAAGCAGTGCCTCGGTGACAGTGGGGTTGTTATCCGAAATGGCAATTGGTCGGGCAACGACACGTGTTGGCGGATGGTGCTGGACTTGAATCGAGCACTGCTTTACGCCAATACCGATGGGACATGGCGCGACAGGTTTCAACCGAAGGCATACCTGGCTATTGTCGATGGCGTCATCGGTGGCCAGGGTGATGGGCCTCTTTGTCCGGATCCGGTGCAATCGAACGTGCTTGTCTCGGGAACTAATCCTGCTGAGGTTGACGCGGTGGTAGCGAAACTGATGGGTTTTGCTCCCAACAAATTACCAGTTATTAAAAATGCGTTTGAACCCCACCGTTGGCCCATCGCAACGGGAAAAATGGAGGACATCAAGGTCTTTGACGGTCGAGCAGGTCATGAGGTGGGGTTATCCGAAGTGAGGTCCGCCGTTGAAGGCGGATTAACCCCTCATTTTGGCTGGAAAAATCTCCAGGATGAAGAATAAAAATAAAATGCCCTTTGAACTAAAACGAAAATTATATGAATCCTTACCAGTTTCGATCAAGCGAAGCCTCTGTCTGATCCCCTTTTCCTGGTGGGCGGGGAGTGCCTATCGGACGGTCTACCGGCGAGGGCCATGGTTCGATAGGGCGAGTCCTGAGGAACTGAGGGGATACCAGGAACGGGAACTGGGGCGGGTTTTGCGGTTTGTCGTGGACCAGGTGCCCGCCTATCGCCATCTTGGTCCAGTCGTCGAGCGGCACAATCCTTTTGAGGCGCTCACAGCTTTTCCGCTGCTTGACAAGGCTTCAAGCCAAGCTTAAGCATGTAGACCCAGCAAGTGAGTTTATCCGTTATCCGGGGGCAATTCCTTATGCTGAGCTGCACACACGATATTTGACGGCGGATGCATTTCTGTTCGCGTCGAGTTGCGAAACCTTCGGACAAATCCTGATTGAGGCGATGTCTGCAGGGCTACCAATCGCTTGCTCAAACCGGTCAGCAATGCCTGAGTTGCTCGGTGATGCTGGGGTGTATTTTGATCCGGAGCGACCCCC
>JARGFK010000126.1 GCA_029211065.1 Desulfobacterales bacterium | reverse complement strand
GTGGCAAATACCGTATAGCCGTCGGCCGGCTGCAGGGACGCCTGCAGCATCCCCTTGGTGCCGCCGCCGCCGGAAAGGTTGGTAACCACCACAGGCACTTTCAGCAGCGGCTTCATGCCTTCCACCACGGCCCGGGCGGCCGTGTCGCTGCCGCCGCCCACCCCAAAGGGCACAATAATCTCGATGCCTCTTTCAGGGTACTCGGCTGCAACCGCCTGCCAGTTGCCGGAAAGCAGCAGGCCGGCAAACAACAATCCCATCACCATCACTTTTACGTTTTTCATAGTCCCTTCCTCCTCTTCGATAATTCTTGTAAGATTAGTTGATACGTCAACCCATATGAAAAGCAGATCTGAAAATGACTCTGCAAACAGCTGCAACTCCGGACTGTCACGGAATCCATTTGTCCGGATCAACAAACGGCCTGAAAAGCCAAATTGCCGGGCAATTCTGCTGTTCTTAATTATTTTGTCGCGTGTGTGGTTGAAACTATTGGATGTGTTGTATCTATGCCTGCAGGCTGTAGGGAATATACAACGTCATGACAACATGATGTCATATGAAAAAAAGTATAGCAGACGTTGTTGCGCGGAATGGACGGATCAGTTCGTGCAGGCTCCCTTGTTAATCTCCATTAAAAGGTTAAATGTTAAGGAATAAAACAGACTAAAAATATCAATTAAAACTAGCGCCTGTCAACATGATATTTTGTTGCTTCATTAAAAAGGCAGTTGTTCCGGCGATGGGCGGCGTACAAAATAACGTTCCGTTTTGTCGCCGCACCTCTCCGTTATAACAGGCAGCACCCGCGGGATGTCCGGCGAGTTGAAAATAATCGTCTATGGGATCTTGCCCGTCAGCAGGCTAACCTTGATCCCTCCCAGGGGTAGCATATGAGGGGTTGATCTGAACGGGACCTTATGGACCAGGGCTGCCCTGGGTGCAATCAGGGCAAATTTCCACCCCCGGTATTCTTTTTTCAACCACAGACAGACAGCCGTGAAGAGGGCGTCGCTTTCCTGACGGGATCCCATGCGGCGGCCAAAGGGTGGATTGAGCGCGATCAGTCCCGTCCGATCCGTTAATTCCTTTGGCGAGAAATCAAAAAAATTCCGGGTGGAAACGGCAACCACACCTGCCAGCCCATGTCGGGAAAAGTTCTCTTTCAGGGTGCTTACCGCTTGTTCGTCCCGGTCCGAGGCAAAAATAGCAGGGGTGGTTACGTGTCTGAACATTATTTCAGCCCGGCGTCGCAGATGCTTCCAGCGTCCGGGTTGAAACGACGGCCAGTTCATGAATGCAAAGGCCCTGTACCAGCCCGGGGGAATCTGTTGCGCCATCAGGGCGGCCTCAAGAGAAAACGATCCGGAGCCGCACATGGGGTCTATGAGGGGTTCAGCGCCGGTGTACCCGGCCAGCATCAGGGCGGCGGCGGCAATGGTTTCGCGCAGCGGCGCCCTTGCAGCATGGGATTTAATGCCCCGTTTGTGAAGCAGTTCCCCGCTGCTGTCGATGGAAAGGGTAAAGTCGTTTTGGGACACCCGCACAAAGATTTGCCGGATATCGGCAGGGGCCGGGCAGGGTTCTTGGGGGAATATGTTTTGGGCAAAACGAAAAGAGATGCTTTCCTGAACGCGTTCGGCAATGGCATCTTTGTGATACAGTCGGGATTGTCGCGATGTTGCATGAATTTGGATTGTTGCGCCTGGGTGCAGGTAAAGTTCCCACGGGATGTCCCGCAGGTTTTTTTCAAGCTGTCGAAAATCGGCGGCATGGAAAGAGCGGATGCGCATGAGGACGCGATTGGCCGAGCGCAGGTTAAGGTTGGCCAGGTAACAATCCGGAAGGTGGCCGCTAAACTCAACACCGCCTTCAACAGCCGCGATATGAATTTGGGGGAGCAAAAAAGACTTCAGCTCGTCCCGGCAAACCATTTCAAGTCCCGGTGCAGTCGCCGCAAAAAACCGGTGCTCCCGTCCGGTCAGATGCCGTTTAATCCGTTTCTGCAGGGGTGTCGATGGCGTCACTGTTTACCAGCTTTCCGCGCTTGCGAATCACGTCGGGCGCGTTTTTATCAAAAGATTGTTCGATCTGCAGGAGAATGACGGCTGCAATGACCATGAGTCCGCCGATGATTTGAAGCGGGGTCATGATTTCTTTTAAAAAAACAAAGGACAGCACGCCGGCGGTTATCGGCTCCAGAGTGGCGGTAATGCTGGCGCGGGTGGAACGTATCAGGTTGATGCCTTTAAAATAAAAACCAAAAGGCAAAAGCGTCCCCAGCAGGCTGATATACCCGATCCAGCCCCATTGCAGGGGGGCATAACGGCGCAGAAAAGCGCCGAAAGGCGGCTGCAGGATGTTCCAGACGACAGCGCCGAAAAGCAGTGCGAAAAACAACACCGTCCAGGGATGGTACCGGCGCATGCCATATTCGCCCTGGAGCGAATACCAGGCAAAGGCAAGCGCTGAAAGAAAGCCGCTGATAACGCCCAGGTGGTTCATGGCGAACATGTTGAAATCATACGCACCCACCACGAGGTAGCAACCGCTGAAGGCGCCGACAAGCGCCAGAACCGTCGTCCGGCCCAAGCGGTCGCGGGTAACGGCAACCGTGTAGAGGGCAATAAAGCCCGGCGCGAGGTACTGCAGCAAAATGGCGGCGGCGACATGAATTTTACTGATGCTGAACAGATAGGTAAATTGAACGGCAGCCATGGCGCCGCTGCCCAGAATAATAAAATAGCCGATGTCGCGGGTGGCTATCTTAAGACGTGCGGGAGAGTGGAGCAGAAGCCAGGCCAGCAAAACGGCGGCGGCTATTGTCAGGCGAAGCTGTACCAGTTCAAATGGAGATATCCCGGTGCTGAACAGAAACTTGGCTGCTGAACCTGAAACCGCCCACAGCAGGGCCGCCATAACCACATACAGATACCCCCGTTTCTGGGAGATAATAAACGATTGAGACTGCATATCATAAACATAAAATGAAAAAAATTAGGGTTTGTCTTGATTAAGTCCGTTAAAAATAATATGGATGCGGGTATTTAACAGCCGCCAATAAATTTGTAAATCGGTTTTCCTGTATCCTATATGTCAAAAGTTGTTTTTAGACAATCTACATATCAATACGACATTTTAAAGCCTATAGTCTATGAAATGATGGAGGCCTTGGGCGGCGATGTCTTTGACGGCAAGCCCCGGGTATTGATCAAGCCGAACCTGCTATCTCCCGCCGGACCCGAACGGGCCGTACTGACCCATCCGCTGGTGGTCCGGGCGGTGGCGGAATACGTGCTTTCCAAGGGGGGGCAGCCCCAAATATCGGACAGCCCGGCCCTGGGTTCCTTTGAAAAACTTCTCAAGGAAGGCGGTTATTCACAGGCATTTCAAGGACTTGACGTTTCTTTTAAACCGCTGGAAGAATCGATCCGGGTGGATATCGGCGAGCCCTTTGGGCGCATTGAAATCGCCAGGGACGTGATGGAAGCGGATGTGGTGGTGAACCTCGCCAAGTTAAAGACGCATTCGCAGATGCTGCTAACCCTGGGGGTTAAGAACCTGTTCGGCTGCATCGTGGGGTTGCGCAAGCCGGAGTGGCACTTGCGGGCCGGTGTGGACCGGGAAGTGTTCGCACGGCTGCTGGTTCAAATATACAATGCCATACAGCCGGCGGTGACCATCGTTGACGGTATTTTGGCTTTGGAAGGCCAGGGACCGGGCAAAAGCGGAACGCCGCGGCGGCTCGATGTGTTGGTGGGCAGCCGCAGCGGCATCGAAGCGGACCGGGCGATTTGCCGGATGCTGGGCATGGAACCGGATATGCTCTTGACGAACAAGGCCGCCGACAACATGGGACTGGCCAGCAAAGATGTCTACATTAATGGCGACTTTCACATCATCCATGATTTTAAGATGCCGGTCCTGGGGGCGGTTACATTCGGCCCCCCTCTGCTGCAAACGGTTATCCGCAAGCACCTGGTCCAGCGGCCGGTTGTGGATGATAAGCTCTGCCGGCGCTGTGCGGAATGCCGGCAGTACTGCCCGGCCCAGGCCATATCCTTTAAGCGGGGCAAGATGGTTTTTGATTATGACCGCTGTATCCGCTGTTACTGCTGCGCAGAAATCTGCCCCGACGGCGCAATCCGGGCGGTGGAAACCCTGCCCGGAAAAATCATACGGAGTTTGTCAAAAATTAAGAATTAACACAACAAAGAGGTGAATCATGGCAGGTATCAATAAGGTTATTTTGGTCGGCAGGCTAGGCAATGATCCTGAAGTCCGATACACCCAAGACGGAAGTGCGGTGGCCAGTTTCAGTATCGCGACATCCGACGAGTGGAAGGACAAAGAAACCGGGGACAAAAAAGAGCGCACGGAATGGCATCGGATCGTAGCCTGGCGCAAGCTGGGTGAAATTTGCGGCGAATACCTTTCAAAAGGACGCCAGGTTTATGTTGAAGGGAAACTTCAGACGCGATCGTGGGAAAAAGATGGCGTTACACGTTATACAACCGAAATAGTCGCATCCGATGTCCAGTTTTTAGGCGGCCGCGAATCGGGTGCTGCAAGCGCCCAGAATCAATACGGGGCCAAGGAAACGGATGCAGGCGGGCCATCGGGTTCCGGACCCCAGGATGACGACATTCCTTTTTAGGTTTCAAGCTGTCAGGGGATGAAAGCCGAGGAACACCCGGCGAGGGTTTTGCAAAGGACTTCCCTCAAGACCTTTGCGAAACATTTTCTTATGCTCAATTTCGGCGCCGGCCCTGTGGCGCACGGAGCCTATTTCTCCACGGTCAGGCCTGAACTTCAAACCGTCTGGAGAGAATTGCCCCTCACAGACGGTTTTTTCTGCGACAGTCTTATTCAATTGACAAGGTTAATCCCGGCGGGGCGGAATCGCCCATCGTTGCTATAAAGTTTAGCCTGGGAAATCAGGTCGGTTCAATCGGTTTATTGTCATCTTTTATCTTGTCAGGGTCCTTTTTGTCCGGTTCTGTTGTGGCGCCCTTAAAGTTTCGGATGGCCTTGCCCATGCCGGCGCCGATTTCGGGGAGTTTGCCGGCCCCGAAAATGATCAGTATTATTACCAGAATGATAATCAGTTCAGGCATTCCAATTCCAAACATGATAGCCTCCTATGGATCGGGGGTGGTTTGCTTCATCTCTCGCAGAAGCTTTAAAAACTCTTTTGATTTTAAAAAACTGTCAAGGGAACTCTGATAATCTATCCATGTCTTCCAGACGGCCAGCCAGGCATCGTTGTGCCAGTAACGGTCCGGGTCACCCCCTCCTTTGAGCCGTTCGATAAAGTCGATATATTCTTCGGAGCAGCTTTCACAAAAGCGGTAAGGAATTCTTGGATTGGGATCCCTGATAATGGTCCCTTCCCGGGTCGTACTCATCTGAGTACCGCATTTCTCACACTTATAAGCGCAGTGGGTGCATTGGAAAACTTTCTGAACAGCTGAAATTTTTCTCCTTCTGATGATATCAGCTTTTTTGTCCTTGGTAAGCCGGAGCTTATCCTCAATGGATATAATATCAGCCATACTCCCCTAATGGCGCCAATCTCTACACTGACGGTTTTGAATCCAAACAGCATTATATTAAATTATATTTTAAAGTTAAGGCCAATATAACACCAGGCAAATGGCGTGTCAATCATTTAGCAGACTGTTGGAAAACTGCATTTGCGGCCGTTATGCGGCGTTGCGCGGTCCTTGCCAATGCTCATATCCCTTGTAATGGAACATCAATCATGTTAATTGGCTTTTTAATTATTTGTCGCCGTTTCACCGACAAATAACCAATTCATATAAAGGAATCTTTTTATTATGTCGAAGCCTTTTAAGCCGAACTGCCTGCCGACACTGATCGGCAGCCTTCCGCTGAACGACCACAAAGAGGCCTGCGAGCTTGTCTTTGAACATGTTCCGGATATTCCCATCTGGGTGCAGTTGCCGGTATTTAAAGAAGAGGGCATGCTGCGGCAGTTTCTGCCGGGGATGCCGGGGTTTGCCCTGGAGCAGGAAAAGGCCTATATCAACAAGGCCGGTGAAAGTTTTGATGCAGAAGCACTCGCGTTTTATGAGGAGTATATGGCCGTCGAAGCGGGCGAGAAGGCACTGTCGGAATCGCGCTTCAAATTGACGCCTGAAACGGCAAAAGGTTTTTTTACACTGCTGGACAGGCTGAAACGCATTGAGGGAATACCGGTCGCCGTCAAGGGGCAGATCACGGGGCCCATTACCTTCACCACCGGCGTCAGCGACCAGGATGGCCGGGCCATTTTTTATGACGATCAGCTGCGGGATGCGGCCGTTAAACTGCTGGCGCTCAAAGCCCGATGGCAAGTCCGGGAGTTCAAGGCGCTGGGGTGTCCGGTGATCATGTTTTTTGACGAACCGTCCCTGGCCGGGTTTGGTTCTTCTGAATTCATCAGTATTTCACGGGAAGATATCGCCGCCTGTCTGGGCGAGGTCATCGCTGCCGTTCATGCGGAAGGGGGGCTTGCCGGGGTGCATGTCTGTGCCAACACGGACTGGTCGCTGCTGCTGGAATCGGATGTCGATATCATTAATTTTGATGCGTACGCATATTTTGACCGCTTCATACTGTATGCGCAGCAGATCAGGCGGTTCATCAGTCCCGGCCGCATACTGGCCTGGGGGATTGTGCCGACGTTCAATAAAGAAGACATTGAAAAGGAAACCGTTGATTCACTGATGCAAGCCTGGCAGGAAAAAACCGGGCAGATAGAAGCCCTCGGAATCGACCGAAAGACGATCCTGGCGCAATCGGTGATAACACCGAGCTGCGGCGCCGGGTCGCTGAGTCTTGCGTCGGCCCGCAAGGTGCTCTCGCTGACCAGGCAGCTGTCGGACCGGATCAGGCTTCAATTATAAACTTTTTTGATCGTTACCGCCAGGTTTATAAGGCATGGATATGAAATAAAAATCCCTCCTTGCCTCACTTTGGCAAAGCAGCTCGACATGCGCTGTTCGGCCCTGAGTCATTCGACCCTGAGGCTCATGACCGAAGGGCTCACAGCCGAAGGGCTCGCCGAATGTGGGGAATAATGCCCCTCTTTGGAAAAGAGGGGTTTGGGGAGATTTTCCAGTAACAGTAAATATGGAAGGATGAGATTTATATGGCGAACATGAAAACACAACGGAATTTTAAGGGCGCAACCCGCTATGTGCTGGACGACGAGCTGGCCGGGATTGTCAATATTTCCATGGCGCTGGAAATGCCGCTGCTTCTAAAGGGCGAGCCGGGCACCGGTAAAACCATGCTGGCGCATTCCATTGCCGAAAGCCTGCGGATGCCCCTGATTGTCTTGAACGTAAAATCCAGCATGAAGCTGATCGATGCGCTCTACCAGTATGACACCCTGACGCGGTTGAATGACAGCCGTTTCGGCGACTCCAACAGGGATGTCAGCAATATCGAGGAATATATCAAAATGGGCAAGATCGGGCAGGCGTTTACTTCGGAAGAACGCACCGTCCTGCTCATCGATGAAATCGACAAGGCAGACACCGATTTTCAGGATGACATGCTGGATGTGCTGGACCAGATGGAATTCGATATTATCGAAATCGACAAGCGCATCGGGGCCAAAAAGCGTCCGGTGATCATCATCACTTCCAATGCCAAGAAAGATCTGTCCGACCCGTTCCTGGGCCGATGCAATTTTCATCACATTGCCTTTCCGGACCCTAAGATGATGCGCAAAATTATTTCGGTCCATTTTCCGGATATCGATTCCGATCTGGCCGAGAATGCCGTCACTGCATTTTATAAACTGCGGCAGATAGAGAATATTGAGAAAAAACCGGCCACCCGGGAGCTGCTCAACTGGATCCGGGCACTGGCGGCAGACCCCGACTTTAAACCCAAACAGCTGCCCAAGGGGGAGCTGCCGTTTCTGGGCGTGCTGTTTAAAAAGAGCCAGGACTACGAAAGGGCCGCCCATATCGTCAGCTACCGTAAAACCTTTTAACCTTGGACCATTCCTGAAGCGACAGTTATGTTCATCGATTTTTTTTATAAGTTACGGGAGGCGGGGATTCAGGTCAGTCCCACTTCCTTTTTAACGCTGCAAAAAGCGCTGGGTTTCGGCCTGGTGAACTCGCTGGATGAGTTTTACAGGGCCTCCCGAACGATACTGGTTAAGAGTGAGCGCTATTTTGATCGCTTTGACCAGGTGTTTGCCCACTACTTTGAAGGGGCTGAAATGCCGGCCTATGAAGAATTTGATTTCGATGAAATGACGCGGATCATGCTCGAAGAGTGGCTGCGAAACCCGCAGGGTCTGGCCGATGCCCTGGGTGTGGATGAATCCACTTTAAACAAGCTCAACCCGGAAGAACTGATCGATTATTTCAAGGAACGGCTCAAGGAGCAGAAAGAGCGCCACGACGGCGGCGCAAAGTGGATCGGAACCGCAGGCACCTCGCCGGTGGGCCATTCCGGGTATCATCCCAACGGGATGCGCGTGGGGGGCGTGTCGCGCAACAAGTCCGCCGTCAAGGTTGCCCTGGAGCGGCGCTATAAGGATTATTCCCTGAGCGGACCGCTGACCCAGGCCATGGTGGGGGAGGCGTTAAAACGGCTGCGTCACATGATGCCTACCGGGCCGAGGGATCAGCTCAACATCGATGCCACTATTTATCAGACCATGAAGAACGCCGGTGAAATTGAAATTGTTTTTGACCGCAGTCTGCGGGACCGGCTGAAGGTCATTCTCGCCATCGACAACGGGGGCTGGTCCATGGATCCCTACATCCGGGTGGTGCAAACCCTTTTTGATTATGCCAGGGCCCAGTTCAAAGATCTGAAAACGTATTATTTCCACAATACCATCTACGATGTTCTGTGGGAAGATCCGGCCAGACGCAAAAAACCGAAGATGCTGGAAGAATTTACCCGCATGGACCCGGAAACGCGCCTGGTGGTGCTGGGCGATGCCAGCATGGCGCCCTATGAACTGATGGCCACCGATGGCTCCATCTATGTTGGTGACCGCAGTTCCATGCCCAGCATCGAACGGCTGCATTTTCTGGCTAAAATATTCAAGCACAGCGTCTGGCTGAACCCCGTATCCATACAGCGCTGGGATTACACCCATACCATCCGGCTTATCCGCCAGATTTTTCCCATGTACGAACTCTCCATTGACGGGCTGGAAGGCGCCGTGGAGCATCTGAAGGTAAAATAGCGCTACGTTTTTGAAGCGTCCGTCTTATAGACCGAAAAAGGCCGCGCCATATTTAATAGCCGTAAAGACGATGATACCCGCGAGCATCCATTTGATAATCCCGGCCGGAACAAACTTCTGGCAGCGCGCGCCCAGATACATGCCGGCCATTCCACCGATTCCGAACAGAATTCCCAATAACCAGTCCGGCGCTACCGACATGTTGGGATAAAAGGGGGCGATGGCCTGATAGAAGGCAACCCCCGCTACCGACGTAACAAAAGTCCCCATGAGCGCGGCCCCGGCAACGGTATAAACCGGAAGATGAAAGAAAGTCACAAAAAAAGGAGCAATGATGGCACCGCCGCCGATGCCGTATATGCCGCCAACGATACCGACAATGAAGCTGAGAGCCAATATGCCCCAGAAGGGAACATCAAACTGTTCATCGTAAAAGGTATAGCCGAGCCGCTTCCGATTAAAATGGGTGACCCTAACGGCCGGCAACGTACCTTGAGCGGCATCCGGTCCGGCAGCCTTCCGGCGAAAGCTGCGCACCAGTTCCTGGAAGCGTTCCTCACTGGCGGATTTGTCCTTACCCCCCGAATTCTTTCGCAGCAGGTCGCGGACCATCTTAAGGCCGATATACAGCAGCACACCGGCTGCGAACAGTTTAAAATGCTTCGGGTCGGGGAGGTAGGCAATTCGAACGAAAGCGCCGATGAATACCCCCGGCAGGGTGCCGGCCACCACCACCCAGGTCAGGGGCCAGACCATGCGGCCTTCCCGGTAGTATCGGTAAACCCCGCTGGGGATGGCGACAATGTTGAACAATTGGTTGGTGGCGCTGACGGAAGGGTTGGTGTATCCCAGAAACGACATCTGGAAGGGGAGCAGCAGGAAGGCACCGGAGACACCCCCCATGGAGGTGAAAAACGAAATGACGAACGCTACCAGGGGCGGTATCCAAAGGGCGACTTCGATTCCGGCGGTTTCAAAAAACATGATGAACCTCCTGATAAAAAGGAGATATTTTGAGTTGACAATAGTAACACGAAAATAATATGTTTCGTGTTACTATAACAATGGTATTGAAAGTTTGTCAAGGGTGAATACGCCGCTTCCCTAAAATTTTCGAATGTGGTAAAAAAATAAAGAAAAACATCAGATTTTCTGACTGACTGCCCGGGGAAAATGATTGTGGCAAAAAAACCAAATACGCAACAGTCCGATTCAGAATCGATTGCGGAGCGGACCGGTCACGGCCGCATCCTGATTGTGCCTAAAGGCAGCCGCTTTCTGGATACGCGTCAACTGGGCCGGTTGGAACAGTCCTTTCGCGACTGGGTTGAGAACACGACGCGGGGGGATGTGCACCGGTCGCGCAAGCGGATTTTACTTATATTCCTGCTGATTCGCTACACCGGGGCCAAGCTGAACGAAGTGCTGGCTCTGAATCCGTTTCTGGACATCGATTTTGACCGGCATATGATAATATTGGGCAATCCGGCCGCCGGTCGTGATCGAACAAAACGGGAAGTTCAGATATCGGAAGTGCTTTCCGAAGATATCCGGACTGCACTGGCGGAACCCGCATTCAAAAAGTCCTTAAGCAATCTTTTCAATGTGGACCCCGGCCATGTCCGCCGCAAGTTTTATGAGCGTGCTGCTGCCTGCGGTTTTCCAAAAGCGCTGGGCGCTCCGGATGTTGTTCGAAAATCCCGCGCCGTGGAGCTGATGCAGAGCAACATGCCGCTTCCGGCGGTTCAGAGGATTTTAGGCCATTCAACTCCGAACCTGACCAGTTCTTATGTTACGTTTTCGGATGATGATATCCGCGTTGTAACCCGTCACTTCATGGAAAAGGAATCCCGCCGGAGAACCAGCGCCCGCAATACGTTTTTTGGCAAAATCCGCGCGATCCGCAGGGGCGATATCCAGGCCATGGTGGAACTGACCACCATCGGCGGGGATTTGATCACGACGGTCATTACCAAAGACAGCCTTTCGCGGCTTGGCCTGAAAGAAGGAACCCTGATTACGGCCGAAGTCAAAGCACCCTGGGTGGTTCTTTTCAAAGGAAATCGGGAGCCAGACATATCAGCCGACAACCGGTTTCGCGGGACCATCGACCGTATTGTTACAGGCGCGGTTAACACCGAATACGTGGTTCGTATCGCCGACGGAACCGAGTTGTGCTCTCTGGTCACCAGCGAGAGCAGCCGTCGGCTTGATCTTCACGTGAACGATCCGGTCTGGGCTGTTTTCAACAGTTTTTCCGTTGTCCTGCACGTCGATTGACTATAGATCGAAGTTCATCTTTAATACAAAATTTGCTCGGGAACGGAGAGAACGGTATTGAGTTTTTTGCGGCTGTTTTCAGTTGTTCTCGGTTAAACGCTTGATGCAGCGATCAACCGGAAGTTGAATGCCTTCTGTTAAGCCGTGTCATCTAATGGATATTTCCGATACATGTGATTGGGCGACCGGATATTATTTACCCGTTTTGGCAAAGTTCCATATCGAGTTATCATTCAGATCTCTGAATGATAAATATATTTATTTCTATTACTTATTATAAAAATTTTTTTTATTTCTTGCCTGGCACATTACTTGCTGAAAACCATTTGATAAACTGGGGACTAAGGGACCACTCATTTATTAAATAACATTAAACAGGGCTAACTAAATCAATTTAAAAATATCAACTTAAGCATGAAAGCGCCTGTAAATAAAAGTCATACAATAATCAGA
>JARGFK010000125.1 GCA_029211065.1 Desulfobacterales bacterium | reverse complement strand
GCTACGGTTCTGAGCTACAACCGGGAAGCAACCGGGCGGCATTGTTCAACGCTACCAAGTACGGCAAGCAGTTTCTTCTGTTAACCCGTAATCGGCAAGGCGGCTGTTTTGTATGAAACTCTCACCTCAACAGATGGTTAAACATACCAAGCGCATGGCGGACAACATGAAGATTGCCCGAAATGCCCGTGTCGCTGTTGGCCTCCCTGCCGAGAAAGTGGGAGGGCAGGTTTATGGCAATGGTATGACTGTTGTTGCAATTGGCGCAACTCATGAATTTGGGGCTACATTTATGCACCCTGGCGGAACGGGGTATATTGTCGAAAACGGGAAGGCCAAGTTTGTATCATCATCAAGGGGAGGCGCTGTTGCGGGGTTTACCAAGGCGCATATGATTACCATCCCGAGAAGGTCTTTTCTTCGGGTGCCTTTTCAGATAAAAGCGGACGAGATGGATGAGGCCGTAGCCAATCAATTCCGGATGGTTTTTGAAAAAGGGACTGATGCTAAAAAAGCACTTGGACTTATAGGAACGATAGCCGTGAATATAGTTAAAGGGGCATTTGTGAGCCGGGGATATGGGGCGTGGCCTGACATAAAACCTAGCACAAAGAAAGCTAAGGGGTCTAGTCAGCTGCTTGTTGATAATGGTATCCTGAGGGGATCAATAACCTACGTGGTCAGGGGCGCATAATGATTAACGTGTCCGACGTGCTTACCGAATGGTCTAAGCCGGTTAAGATTAAATCGGTCGGTGTTGATACCGTTGACTTTGTCCCGGTTGAAACCGTCACCGCCCGGCTGCAAGATTGCGTTGTCCAAGTCGCAGAGAAGGAAGATATTAAAAAAGATAATATCGACTGGTCGAAAGAATACTTGATGGTCCACAGTAAGGAATCAATCGTAATGGGTGAAATAATCGAGTTTGAAAACGAAGATTACAAGGTTGTTAGCCGTGGGCCGTGGCGCGGGTATGGGTACATGGAAGTGATCGCCGAACAAACTAAAGAGCCGTTACGGGTTGCCACATGAACGAGGTACTCCGTCAAACCGCCCTCTTTATCCGAGACTTGCTTGGTTACAGCGAGCAATTAATCAGGATCGGCAGGATGGATTTTGATATCCAAGATTTTACCATGGAATATATCGGGGTTGATAGTCTCGGACAGTCTCAACGGCTTTCAAGCGGCGAAGGATATGACGGCGCTACAGAGATTATGACCTATGCGCAGAATTGGCGAGCACCGATTACAGTTTCATTTTACGGGGACAACGCTTGGTACATGGCCAACAAGTTTGCATTACTTATCAAGTCTCAAAAGAGTTTTGAATTACAGCAAGCGCAGGGCATCGGCATTTTACAGGCCAGCGGCATCACAGACGTTAAAATCCTTGCTGGGCAACAGTACGGAGAGCGTCAGGAAATCACTTTAAACGTGCTATACAACGTGAGCGAGGATGTAGCCACAAAACGTATCGACACCGCACAGCTTGAAGTGTGGACAGAGAATAACCCCATCATTGAGGAAACAACATGAGTGTTAATATTGAAAATGTCGTAACTGTGCAACTGCTGGAAGGCGCACAGCTTGCCCTGGCCGATAATCCGAACGTCTGTTTGATAATGACCAGCCAGCAAGATGGCCCAATTAACAGCGCAAACAGGTATCAGGTTTATTCAGACCCTGGCTCTGTTTCTGCCGATTTTGGCACCTCGAGCGCCGCAGCGAGTTTCGCAAATGCTTTCTTTGCCACCAGTCCTAATCCGATTGCAGCAGGGGGCCGGTTGGTTATGGGATATTGGCGGGGTGAAAGTGAAGCAGTAGCCGCTACCGCCGCGACCTTGACCGGCGGGCAGCTCCAGGAAGTGACCATCGTTGACCAGATGCAGCAGATATCTGATGGGTCTATGACCATAACGGTTGACGCCGCTGCCGCTGCCCAAGTATTAAGCGCTCTGGACTTCCAAGCCGTTACCAGCCTGGCCGATATTGCCGGGGTTATCGACACCGCTCTGACCGGAGCAACCGCCACGGAAAGTAACGGTAGCATCCTGATAACCAGCCCTACAACCGGCGCTCTTTCAACGCTCACCTACGCAACTGCGCATACGGCAGGAACCTTTATCGGTGACATTCTTAATCTTACCGATGGTTCCGGGGCCGTTCTTGTCCAAGGTGCAGCCGCCGCAACGCTGGCCGTCGAAACCATGCTTGAAGCCATCACAGAGCTTGCAAGCCTGGTTAAATTTCGGGGCGCTATGTTTATCAGCAAGCCACTTGACACTGCCCGGATCGACCTTGCCGAGTGGGCGCAGGCTAACAATGTGCTGATGTATGATGTTTTCGACGATCCTACAAACCTGGCCCTGAGTGTAACGAATCCTGTATGGGGGATCAAACTAGCCGGGCGCACTAATTACCGGATGCTCTACAGTAAAGCCGGGAGTCGTAAGCTTGCCGCTACATATATGGCACGGGTTCATACAGTCAACTTCGCCGCCGAGAACACGGCACTAACAATGCAGCTGAAAGAGCTTGCCGTGTCTGCCGAGTCTTACACACAGACCGAAGTTGACGCAGCTTCACGGGTCGGCCTGGACATCTACACGACCATTAAGCAAACCGCTACCGTCCTGACCTCTGGGGCTAATAATTTTGTTGATGAACGTTACAACCTGATTGCCTACGTTGATTTTCTTCAAGTTGATATGTATAACCTGCTCAGGCAAACAGCAACGAAGATTCCGCAAACCCGCCGGGGTATATCTCAGCTTGTCGATCAGGCCGAGAAAACCACCCGGCAGTTTGTCCGTGCCGGGGTGATTGCTCCTGGCACGTGGACTTCGCCTGACTTCTTCGGGAATTATGATACCTTTTTGGATAATGTTCTGACAAACGGATATTACTTTCTGGCCGGCGCCTTGGCCGATCAGTCGCAAGCAGCCCGAGAAGCCAGGAAGTCGCCGGTTATTCAAGGTGCAATTAAACTGGCCGGGGCCGTTCATTCGGTCGATCTGGTCATCTTCGTTAACCGATAAGGAGCTAAACTATGCCTGTTAATAATCTGCCCGCAGATGCAACCACCGTCGTCCTCAATGGCCGGGCAATCACCGACCTGGCTGAGGGTGACATTATCACTATTGAACCTGTTAACCCTGCCACCACCCAAATCAACGGGATAGGCGGCAGCGTCAACATCAACGAGAGATCGGATAAGGACGTTCATAACGTTACGATCAGGGTTCTGAAATATTCCGAATCCGATTCTTTCCTGAACAACCTGCGCCGTCAATCGCCGGTCCCGATAATCACCGGATCGGTAAAGACCGCATACAATCGTGATGGAGCCGACGCCGAAGAGTCCTGGCTGCTTGAAGGTGGCTCGATCACCACCCAGCCGACCGACACCAAGAACAGCACGGACGGAAATGCCATGATGGAGTATGTTATGATGTTTCGCACCGCTACTAGGAATCTATAAGGGGCTTGAATGGATAAGGCGCAACAGGCCCAGGACATGATCCGGGCGGTATACGAAGAGGGTATCGCTGAGATTAACGGGCGGGAGTATCGTATAACCTCACTGACCCACAAAAAGCGGCGGAAAGTGTTTGCCTATTTCACCCACGTTCAGGCTGATTTACAGAGGCAAGACTTCTCATTTTTAGATTCAGAACGATGGGCGGCGGTTGAAGCGGTGATTGAGAACGTGGTCACTTTTGAAGATGCTTTGCTTTCCAAGTCTTCCGACCACTGGGAAAAATACCCCGGCGATTACCTCATATTTGTTTCAACCATGCTGGGGGCAATCAGCTACCCTTTTTTGTCCGGGATCAGTGGCGGTTAAAAGTCTATGCACCGCCACCTGAGAATGACTTTATTCTCCACACTAACGTACAAAGCGAGGATATGGCTGTTTTCTATTTGGCAAAACAGGGCTACGGTTCGGTAAAAGAGATAAGGGGATGGGATACGCCTGAATTTCTGGACGCCCTGGAATATGAAGCGATAGACAACGCCATTGCCCGGCACCTGAGATGGAAATCAGAACAAGAGAACCGGAAATAACATGGCTACAGTAACGGAACTTGTCACAGAATTTTCATATCAGGGGTCTGAAGCGCCTCTTAACCGGTACAATCAATCACTGAACCAATCAGTAGCCATCCTTGCGTCAATGGCGGCGGTTCTGGTGGCAACCGGGGCCGCTGTTGGCAAGTGGGCATCCGGTGTGCTTGAAGGTGAGCGCAGCCTTTTTAATCTTTCCTACACTTCAGGCGTGGCAATCGGTAAAATCCAAGAGTTGAGTTTTGCTGCTGGTATGATGGGTTCATCTTCCCAGGCCATGCAATCAAGTATTGAATCCCTCTCTGCTACAATTGGTGATGCGGCGCAAAAAGGCTCAGATGATTTTGCCAGGCTTGGCATAGCGGTTAGAAATTCGCGGGGTGAAGTTAGGCGGGCCGACGAAGTGCTTGACGATGTACGGCGAAGGTTTAAGCAGCTTAATCTTTCCATGAGCGAGCAAATGGGCTTTGCCAGTGCTCTCGGGATTGATACATCACTATTGCGGTTGCTTAACCAGACTGACCAACAAATGGGCAATTTGATGGAGCGTGCCCAGGAGCTAGGCACATTAAACGCAGATCAGGCCGAGCAAGCCGAGCAATACAATCAAGCGCTGATGGCCCAGCGTTTCGCAATGGACGGGCTGAGGCGGCTGATAGCCGTGGGACTCATCCCAGAACTAACCAAGCTGGTAGAATGGTTTACCAAGCTGTTGAAGGAAAACCGAGATTGGATCGTTATTGCCGTGCAAGAAACCCTTGGGGTATTAAGAGATTTCATGGATTTTTTAGGCAGGATGTGGCCAATTCTATCTATTCTATCATTAGCGTTCCAGGCTCTCAAGTTTGCAACGCTCGAATGGAACGCCGCGCTGTTTGCAAATCCCGTTTTCTGGATTGTTGGCGGGCTCATTCTCTTGCTTCTTGCTGTTGATGATTTGATAGTGGCTTTCCGTGGTGGCAAATCTGTTATCCGTGACTTTTTCCAAGAATTCCTCGGCATTGACATAACCCCGATCTTGCAGGATATGGTGGCTGATTTCAAAGAAACCTTTAGACAGATCAAAGATTTAACCGAGGACGTTGTATCGTCAATAATCGAGACATTACGGGGGGTAAGTCTATTTATAAAGGGCGATCTTGTGGGCGCATGGGATGCCTTTGGAAAAGCCGGGGAAAAGCAAATAGATGCCGTCACCGGCAGAAAAGATAATGAGTTTGTCGAAAGGCTGAAAACCTTTGGCATGATAGCCGGCGGGCCGGCTGTTTGGGCGGGGAGCTTGTTCGGTAGCCTAATGGATCAAATACAGTCTCAGGGCGGAATCGATTTTAACATCGGGCGCCCAGGCGAAACACAAGCGCAAAACAACCGAACCTCACATGTCACTCAGAACAATGAAATAAACGTAAGGGCCAACGATCCAGAACGGGCCGCTCGATTGACAGCCGACAATCTGCAAGGGCAGATGGACGATGCACAAACTCAAGCGAACCGAGGCGGCATGTAATGGGATTGGTTCGGGATTACATAGATGGTGCATTTAAAAACGAGTTTGCGGGAGAAGTTAGCATTGACGGTTTCGCGACCATAGCTATTATACGGGATAACATCAAACAAACCCGAGAAGCGCCTGTTACGTATCTCGAAGATGGCTCACATGTAAACGATCATATTATCCGCAACCCGATTGTGGTTAAAATCGAGGGAAATATTTCAAGTGTTTATGTAGAGCCGCCGCCCACACTTAAAGAAATTAGGGGAACGGAAACCATCGTGGGTGAAGTCGCTCAATATCTCCCCGGCAGAACACAAGCACAACTTAGCATCGTCGCCGGGATTACCGCCGACATTCAGCAGCGAATAGACCAACTTGACAGCGCAATACGGACTAGCCAAAAAATCGCCGACAAGGTCGGCTATACTGGCCTGACAGATCTCGACCAAAGGAAATTCGCGAAATCTAACATCGAAGGGTTCATCGACAAAATAAATGGGTTGTTAAATTCAGATGCCTTAATTACGATTTCAGGGCCGCTTCAAACGTATGACAATATGTGTATTTTGGCTTTTGAGTACACGGAAAGCAGCACCTCAGAAGCGGTAGATTTCACTATTGAAGCACAGGAGTTAAGATTCGCTCAAACCTTAGTCGGCAAAATAGCGAAAAAACCAGCGGCAGACACCAAAGGACAACACGCCGGAGAAACAGACAAGGGCGTACAGGCTGGCAAAAAAGTAGAGAAAAGCCTTATGTATAGCTTCAAGGAAAGAGTAAGCCGCTAGAGGGGGACTGCGGAATGATACAGATAACAAATCTAACCGATGAACCGAACCAGCGGCATACTGTAATTTTTGAAGAATCCGAGATAGTGGTCAAGCTGCGCTTTTTCCCCCGCCATCATTTCTGGTCGATGGATGTCGTATATGGTACATATCAAGTTTTTGGTGTTAAACTGTCTGTCGGGGCCTTGCATATCGAGAGCGGGAATCAGCCTTTTGATTTTACCGTAATGGACAACAGCGGAAACGGCATTGACCCGTACAGGATAAATGACTTTTCAAATGGTCGGTGCAGCCTTTATATGTTCGAGCGAGCCGATATGTTGTTAATAAGAGATGGCGAGGCGGTCCCGGCGTGAGCTATCCCCGCTTCAATAGAGACTTCGAGTTAAAAATTGAAGCACTGGGCGGAGAGATTACCATAACCCCGCCGATGCGTATCCAGTTCCAAGCTGATAAATCCATTTATGGCGGCTTAAACAAGATACAGGTCCAGCTCGAGAACCTTGAAGAACGGAAACGGTTAGCATTAGTTAAGGATGCCGAACAAAACAAGCGGATACCATTTCAGCTTAAAGTCGGCTACGAAGGGCAGCTTAAGCTTATGTTTAAGGGAACAGTCCACAAGGGCAGTAATGAACGGCAGGGCCCGGATTTAATCAGCAAGATAGAAGGGCTTGACGGCGGCTTTGACTTCCTTAATTCATTCACCAGCAAGACCGTAGAAGGCGCACAAAAAGCGATTGATGAATGCTTGGCCGATATGCTAAACACCAGCAAGGGCAAGATAACTCAAAGATCGGAATTAAGTCGTCCTAAAGTATTGGTTGGGAATACAGCAAAATTAATTGAAGATATGGTCGGACCCAATGAAACATGGTATATTGAAAATGAGCAGCTTTATATCGTCAAATCTGATGAAGTGGTGGAAAGATTTATATCGCTGGTAACGGCTCAAACCGGATTAATCAGCACACCATCTCGTGAGAATCAGCAAACAACTTTCGAAACTCTTATGAACCCGGCGATTAAAATAGGGAACTTGGTTAACCTAAAATCACAAACTGCACCTTACCTTGATGGTGTATATCGCGTCGAGACAATCAGTTCACAGGGCGACAACTACGGCGACCAATGGAGCCAGACCTGCACAGGCCGACCGTTGCCAGGGTACAAGGTACTGTAATGGAACGGAAACAGCTTACCGATACAATAAACGCCGCCTTGCATTTTACCTTAGCGAATCTCCATACCGCCACTATTGCCCGTGTTGTCAAAGTCAGAGAAAAGACTATCGACGTTCAGCCTGTGATTAATCGTGAGGTTGACGGCGAATCAATAAAACTTCCCCTGTTCGTCAAAGTGCCGCCGGTTTTCATGCAGGGCGGGTCGAGTTACTCAGCGCATCCAATTGCGGCAGGTGATTATTGCCTGCTCGTTTTCACCGAGCGTTGTTTTGACCGCTGGTATTCCGGCCAGGATGAAAGAAGTCCGGCAGAATATCGGATGCACGATTATTCAGATGGATTTGCAATTGTCGGGCTTAACCCGCAAGCCGTGGCCAAAACAATTCCCACAGTGATTACCCATATCGGCGATACCTATGCCGCAGGGGACTACGAACAGATAGGAAATTATACCCACACCGGCAACAGAGTCCAGACCGGCAACCATACCCAAACGGGAGATTTTACTTTAACCGGGAACATGTTGGTTGATGGGAACATCACCTGCACGGGGACCATTGCGGCGGCTAACTTTACCGGGCTATCCGGGACGCCGCTGTCAAGCAGTGTGAACATCGAAACAAGCGCCGATGTAAAAGCTGGAACGATTAGCCTGAAATCCCATGTTCATCCTGAAAATGATAGCGGCGGACCGACGGGGACACCAATATAATGCGAGTGCGATCAATAACATCTTTGGGTGATTGGACGTTTGGCAAGGGTAAGGCTAATTATCTGACCACCAGTAAGGCCATTGCCCAGAACGTCAAAACCCGCCTGCGGTCTTTTCTTGGCGATTGGTATCTTGACACCGGACATGGCGTTGACTGGCTTAACCTGCTCGGCAATAGAGGCACGGAGCGCAGGATTGTCCGGGCCGTCGAAAAGACAGTCCTGCAAACCGAGGGGATTGTGACGGTAAGCCGCATCGAGATTATCCGCCGTGATCGTAATCGGGGGGTTGCAATCGAAGTGGATTATACAGACGTTTTCAACGCACAACAGCAGACAATCGAGGTTCCGGCATGACGGCTCCCAGATTTACCCCGAACGGCATAGAAGTCCAGACCTACGACGAAATATATCAAGAGCTTGCCGACGGCTACCGGCTGATCTACGGCAACGATATAAACTTAGACCCTGATAGCCCGGACGGCCAACGGGTAGCAATCGAGGCGCAGGCCCGGCTTGATGTGCAATCGTTCGGGAGCCTGCTATATAATCAGCTTGACCCAGATTTTGCCCTCGGCGAAGCGCTTAACAGTCTCATTAAGTTATCAGGAATTACCCGGCGCCCTGCGACAAGATCACAAGTTGACGTAAGCGTTACCGCCTCACGGCCCGTTACTTTGCCAGTTGGCTACGCGGTTGAAGACACGCTAGGGCAGGTATGGGAAACCATCTCCGAGATTGTTCTAGCTGCCGGCATCACGACCGTGACCCTGTTCGCTGAAAACTTCGGCGCTGTTGAAGCTGATCCCGCAACCGTGGCCGAACCAGTTACTTTTGTTATCGGCGTTGACACCGTGACCAATCCGCTATCTGCCACAGTCGGGCGTGAAGAAGAAACAGACGAAGAGCTAAGGATTCGGCGCAACCACTCCCTGGAAACTCCCCGAAGCTCGGCCCTTGGCCGTTTGTTCACAGCCGTTGGCGACTTGGCCGGAGTTATTGACATGGCAATCTACGAGAATGATACAGACGCCACAGACATCGACGGAATCCCGGCTCATTCATTGTGGGTCGTTGTTGAAGGCGGAGCAGTTGACGATATTGCCGAATCACTGGCCAAGAATAAGACGGGCGGGAAAGGAATGGTCGGAGCCGTTGCGGGAGAATGGACAGAAGAGGTTTTAAAGCCTGATGGAACCACCTTTACCATATTTCATACCATGAGCTTTGATCGGCCTACATACGTTACTATCTTGGTCAAACTGAACGCCACAAGAAAAGATCAAAGCTCTCCGATCGATACCGCCTTGATTGCCAACAAAATATCAGAAAAAACATTGAGTATCGGCGAGAACCTACTTGCGAACGATCTTTACCGGAACGCATTTGAGGCTGGAGATAACTTCATTCCGACCGGATTAGAAATCAGCAGGGACGCCGGGGTAACGTGGACGGCAGGCAGACTTGTAACTGACCTTGACGAGAAGTTTATCATTGGTTCTTCAGGTGTAACCGTGACTGAGATTATCTAATGACCGACTTTAAACAGTCATACATCGACCTGCTGATTAAGCAATATTGGCAGCAGGATAATGCACCTGCCGAAATCAGATTACAGGCCGGGACATGGGAGAAGTCAGTTGATTGGCTGCGCTCGTTCCTGACCGAGTTTGACCTTGATAACGCCACAGGAGACCGGCTTGACATAATCGGACGGATCATCGGCTTAAAAAGGTTGGTCCCTTTTATCGTGCCGAAGATCGCGTTCGGCTTTGATGAAAATCCTAATGCCAGGGGCTTTGATGATAAATTCCTGACGCTGGCCGACCGTGCGCCATTTGCTGATAAATTCGAGCGGCAATATACGTCATTACAACTTGACGATACAGTTTTCAGATTCTTTATCAGGGCAAAAATATCTAAAAATTCAGGTAGTCCATATCTGGTAGACGATGAAGGATTGGCCATCCAGCGTGTTGTCAATGTATTGTTCGGTGGTAGCGCATATGCTCTTGACAACCAAGATATGACCCTCTCCCTATACGTATCACCGGCTTATAATCTTGACAATCTCCGGGCGATAATCAGGCTTGATTTATTGCCAAAACCACACGGGGTAGATTGGGAACATATTATTCAAGCGGGACCGGGTGAAACTTTCGGGTTTGCCGATAATCCTGATTCATTACCTTTTGCGGACAAATTCGATCTAGCGAATCAACCAGGCGGACGTTTTGCCGAAAAAATCATAATAGACGCATAGGAGTTAGACAATGGCAAAAATTAGCAGATATTCCGGGGATTTAAAAGCATTTGCAAGCGCCGCAACAGGGACAAATAGAACTGTTTTTGGCTCTACAGTGCAGGCCAACGATCTTGATAGCAATGTAAATTCTGATTTCCTTTCAGGCTGGGAGATTGTTGGGGTTAACGAAAATCCCACTAAACAGGATTTCAACGCTTTCGCGTACACATCTACTCAACTCATGGCTTATCTTCACCAGATCGGAGTGCCGGAATGGTCTGGTACACAGGAATACCATATCGGGAGCATTGCAAATCTGGCCGGGATTTTATATGCCTGCAAGACAAACAGCCACAAAAGCGTAACCTCTCCAAGCGCAGATGCAACGAACTGGGAACGCGCTTTCCCCGCAACCGGCACTACTGCTGGCAACGTACCCCTGGTTAATCAAGCCGTTACAGTTATCCCGTCGGCTGCAACCGTAATCCTAGGGCCTACATTAGTCAATCTAATAACCGGCGGCACACCTGTTACAGCGTTTTCAGGTACGCCGGGGGTGCGGTACAAGTGCATGGTGGACGATACGGTTAACAACCTAGATTTGGTACACGCTCCAGGTACATTATTTATTTTTCAGGGCGAAGCTAATGTCAGCTTACCTAGACACACATTGTTTGATGTTTATATCCGTACCGCGGAAAATTCATGGGTTCAAAACATCATACGACCAATCCCTTCATACAACCTAATTGACGAGAACACCTTTGCCACAAACTCAGCAACCCGCCCCCCGAGTCAGAAAAGTACAAAGACATATATTGCCAGTCAGATTCTTAATGAAGCCGACTTTGTTTCCAACTCAGCAACAAAGGCTCCGAGTCAGCAGAGTACAAAGACCTATGTGGACGCTCATTTTTCCACCACCACGGTTACCAGCGGCGGGGATTTTACGTCCGGGACACTGTATATTGCAAGGGTTGGAAATGTGGTGACGATAACCTATGATAGTCATGGCCATGCGTCAGCAGATTCCGCAATATCCGCCGTTGGCATAATCCCCGTCGAATATCGGCATTCTTATCCTAATAGTGTTCCTGCAGTTAACACGGTGCAAGCTAGTGGAGTTGTCTTGGTGGGGGTTTCGGATGATGGCCGATTTTGGGTCCGACACATAAACTGGACTGGTGGCGCTACCACGAGAACTTACACCGACAGCGGGAGCATCTCTTATGTAGTATAGCGAGTTGACAACTTTGAGATATTTGGATTGACACTAAAGAAGAACCGGGGGCGTTGTGATTAAGAAAGTATTAAAGAAAGTCTACAAGATGACAATCCTCGCGCCCCTATTAATCCTGCCCGGGTGCGGGGTAATCACCGGCAACCACTTCGAGCCGATGTCCAGACAGGATTGGGCCTTGCAAAGCATTACAACAGCCGCCCTTGTCGTGGATTGGGGGCAGACACGGGATATCAAGAACCATGAGGGCTACTTCGAGCGTAATATT
>JARGFK010000124.1 GCA_029211065.1 Desulfobacterales bacterium | reverse complement strand
ATTTATAAAAAAAACTTTTTTCCCTCACCGCTGGTATAATTCTTATATTCCCATGACCGCTATAACTAATAATGAAAGAATCCGACAGGCTTTCATTCCGTTTAGAAATGCGCTGGTAGAAATATATGCCGCCATGGACCAGGCATACAGCGTGACTGCTGACCAGTTGGGCTTTGTTTGCAGCGGCTGCGAAGAAAACTGCTGCCGCAGCCGATTTTACCACTATACCTATCTGGAGTATTTTTATCTGCTGGAAGGCGTTAACCAGCTTGGGCCGGCGCTGCGGTTGTCGGTGCGGCAGTCTGCCGAAACAGTGCGGCAGGAAGATCCGCTTAAAATAAATGGTATTCGCAACCGTCCCCTGTGTCCGCTGAATCTGGCGGGGCGGTGCAGCGTGTATCTTTACCGTCCCATGATCTGCCGGCTGCATGGAATCCCGTACAGACTGAAACGGCCCGGGCTGGAGCCCCTGCGGGGGCCGGGATGTGAAACCTTTGAACGGGAGCGCCGCGACCCAGAAGCTGTCCGCCTTGACCGCACCCCGTTTTACCGGCAGCTGGCCGGGCTCGAACGGAATTTAAGGCAGGCCGTCGGGGTTGACCTGAAACTGAAGATGACCATTGCCGAAATGATCATTTCCTTTGGTGATGAATGAAGTATATTGATGACAAGGAACTGAAGAAACTGACCGGCAGGCGGCTGGCCGCAACCGAAACGTTTACCTTTGACTGCTTTCCGGGGATTCCCTGTTTTAACCGGTGTTGCCGAAACCTGAACCTGTTTTTGTATCCGTATGATGTCATTCGGCTTAAAAATCGCCTGGGGATTTCGTCCGATCGGTTTATTGACCGTTATGTTTCGGTTGTTCTGCGGGCCGGCGCTTTTTTTCCGGATGTGCTCCTGCGCATGCAGGACGACAACGACAGTCTCTGTCCGTTTGTGACCCCGGAGGGATGTGCGGTCTATGCGGACCGTCCCGATACCTGCCGCAAATTTCCCATGGAAGAGGGCGTGTGGTATGGAGCCGACCCCGGGAAAACCGAACGGATCTACTTTTTCAAGCCGCCGGATTTCTGTCAAGGGCCCCAAGAGTCCAGAAACCGGACACCGGCCGAATGGGCGCGCGGTACTGATGACGTGTTATATGATAAGCTGACACTGGAATGGGCTGAATTAAAGGCTCTTTTCCAGAATGATCCCTGGGGGAGGGAAGGTCCAGGAGGCCCCAAGGCGAAGATGGCGTTTATGGCTTTGTACAACATCGACCGGTTTCGGGAGTTCGTGTTTAACAGCAGTTTTTTAAAGCGTTACAAGGTAAAAACAACCCTTCTTAAAAAAATGGAAACAGAAGATCCGGCGCTTTTACGCTTTGGGTTTAGCTGGGTCAGATTTTTTGTATGGGGACAGAAAACCGGTCAATTGCGACCCCGATAATGAAATATTCAGGTATTAACAGCGTCGGGGTGTTGGGTGTCGCCGCTGTTTTTGAAAGAAAGTAGGCGAAAATATTCCATGACACATATCCATCGCATTGAAGTTCCCATTCCATTTCCGCTAAAGACCGTCAATTGCTACTACATTCCTGATTCAACCCCCACCCTGATCGACACCGGGGTAAACGGGCCCGAGGGGCTCGACGTCATTGCGGCGGGCATCCGGTCGACGGGGGGCAGGCTGTCTGATCTTAAAAGGGTCATTCTGACCCACGGGCATACCGACCACGTGGGGCTTGCCGGCAAAATCGCATCCCACAGCAGGGCAGCGGTGTTTATTCACCTGTGGGATCGGGACAAAATACCTGTTCAGGGAGAAAACTGGCTCGAAAGCCGCCACGACATACTCCATGGATTTTTGACCGAATCCGGCCTGCCCGGCGAGATCGGCCGTCAGATTCTGGAACTTATTTCAGGCCGCTTCAAGCGGTTGATCGGCCCTGTGGAAAGCGTTTCACCCTTTAACGGCCAGGCCGTGTTCGATTTCGACGACATGCAGCTTGGGGTTGTCCACACCCCCGGGCACAGCCCCGGCTCGATCTGTCTTTTTAACCGGGACAACGGCACCCTTCTGGCCGGAGACAGTCTGCTGGAGAAAATCACCCCCAATCCGGTGGTTGAAATCAGTCCGCCGGCGGAGGACCCGGAGTACCAGAGCCTCGCCCGCTACGAAGCGACGCTGGAAATGATAAGCGGTCTTGCAGTCAGGGCCGTTCTGCCGGGGCATGGCCCCTCGTTCAAGGATCACGCCGGGGTCGTCCGACATATCCAGCGCCACCACCGCGTCCGCAGGAACCGTGTTTTGAATCTGCTGAAAACCGAGGGAGGCCTGACCCAAAATGACGGCGGCCTGACACCTTACCGGGTGGCCCTGCGGCTGTTTCCGGATATCAGGGGCGTTGATATCTTTCTGGCCTTATCCGAGGCCATGGGCCATCTCGATTACCTCCGGGTAAAAGGAGCTGCGGATATGCAGTTTTATGAGGGGAGCCGCGTGTACCGTTTTTCGTCCAAAGGGGTTAAAAGCTGAGGGATCCCTCGTCGGCAGCTTTTGACGGTTGTACCGACTCATTCGACCCGGAACCGGCGAACAATTTCCTCGGGAATCTCAAGCCCCAGGCCCGGTTTCTGCGGCGGCAGCATCCGGCCGTTTTCAATTTTCATCGGCTCCGCAAAGGCACCTGCCACCCACGGCATGTACTCGATGGGACCCGATTTCATGACGCCGCAGGCCACCTGAATGGTGCTTTCCATCATGTGGTGCGGCGCCACCGGCAACTGGGCCACATCTGCCAGCGTCACCACTTTGACCATCTCGGTGATGCCGCCGACCCGGATAATATCCGGTTGCAGGATGTCGACCGCGTCTGCGCGCAAATACGCATTAAACTCGAAGCGGGACCCCAATGTTTCTCCCATGGCAATGGGGATATCCAGGGCCGCTGCGAGTTTGGCATGACCGGGAATGTCCTCACACAATAACGGTTCTTCAAACCAGGCAACGCCAAGCTGTTCGAGCTCTCGCCCAACCCACATGGCCGTCGGCAGATCCCATTTCTGGTTGGCGTCAACGGCAATCCAGACATCGTCGCCAAGCCCTTTACGAACTTCGCTTACCCGTCTAATGTCTTTCTTTGGGTCTTCATGGCCGATCTTCATTTTAACGCCCATCATTCCCTGGGCAAGATAGCTCTCGAAAGCCGCCAGCATCTCAGGCACGCTCATATACAGCCAGCCGCCGTCGGAGCCATAGACCGGCGCACTTTCCCGACTGCCGCCCAGCAGCTTGTATACCGGCAGGCCGGCGATTTTTCCCTTGATATCCCACAGGGCCAGATCTACCGCTGCCATGGCCTGGGCGACAAGTCCAATGCGGCCGACCGTCTGCAGCCGCTTGTAGAGCTTGAGCCACAGGCGTTCGTGGTCAAGGGCATTCTCGTCCATCAGCAGCGGCGCAAAATCGTCTTGAAGAATACATCGGGTGGCGGTCGCACCGCCCAGCAGGCTCCATGAATACCCGATGCCCCGGGTCCCGTCTTCAGTAGTGATGAATACAACCGGCATGTTGATATGACTTACCGGACCGCCTTTTTTGCCGCTGGAAGAACCCGACTGCATCGGGCGTGGCAGCGGCATACGCAATAATTCAACTTTTACATCGGTGATACGCATGATAATTTTTTTCCTTTTGATGTTTGTTTGTATATTTTTACCATAGCGAAACGGTCTAATTTATCTTCTATCCCTTGCCTTTAGGAGGTTCGATCATTTGTCGGCATACTCCTTTTTAATCAGGGGGGCAATCCCACCGCTTTCAATGATTTTGATGACATACGCGGAGAGGGGCTCCGCCTGAAGGGCCTGGCCGGTGCGCTCGTTGACAACCAGACCGGCAGCCAAATCGATTGTAACCGTATCGCCATTTGTCACTTTTTGACTGACGCCCGGGCAAATGAGAACGGGCAGCCCCAGATTGATTGCGTTGCGATAAAAAATACGGGCGAAAGATTCAGCCAGGATCGAACCGACCTGATTGGTCTTGAGAGTCAAGACGGCCTGTTCCCGGCTCGACCCGCAGCCAAAGTTGCTGCCGGCGGCAATGATATCACCGGCCTTGAATTTTCGCGTAAAATCCGGATCAGCACCTTCCATGGCATGTTTCCCGACGTCTTCGGCATCTGTCAGTTCCAGATAACGGCCCGGATAAATTTGATCTGTATCCAGGTTATGACCGAATACGAATGCGCGGCCTTTAACGGTTTTGATCACAAATGACTCCTTAATTTATATCGAAATAAGGGGCCGGATTGACAATTTTGCCGGCCAGAGCGGACGCGGCAACCGCCGCCGGCGAACCCAGGTATATTTTCGCACCGGCGTGACCCATCCGACCGGGAAAGTTCCGGTTGGTCGAAGAGATACAAACCTCTCCGGCGGCCAGGATCCCGGCGTGGGTCCCCAGACAGGCCGCGTAACCCGGCGTAACAATCGTTGCGCCGGCCCTGACCAGCGTGTCGATATAGCCCCGCTCAAGACTTTCCAGATAAACGTTTTTTGAGGCCGGCACCACCACGAATCGGGTCCGGGCGTGCACCTTTTTCCCTTTCAGTATGTGGGCCGCAATGCCGATATCCTCGGTTCTGCCGCCCGTGCAGCTACCCAGGTAAGCCTGGTCCAACGCTATCCCCTCAAACCGACTGATCGGTGCGACATTATCAACACTGTGCGGGGCGGACAACTGGGGCAATATCCCCGACACATCATAAGAAAGATTCGCAACGCAGTGGTAATCCGGGTCGCTTTCAAACATTTGGTAAGAACGTTTTACTTTTTGCTGCAGAAAATCAAAGGTGATTTCATCCGGTTGAATGTAGCTGGCCTTGGCGCCCATTTCAGTCGTCATATTGCACAGGGCCATTCGTTCGGATACGGATAAACTCTTGAGCACCGGTCCGCAAAATTCCACTACCTTGTAAATGGCGTAATCGGCGCCCAGGGCACCGATGATGAAAAGAATGATGTCCTTGGCATAGACACCTCCGGGAATCGTGCCGTTTAATTCGATCCGGATGACTTCAGGCACCCGGAACCACAACTGCCCGGTCCGCATGATAACGGCCAGGTCCGTGGCGCCCACCCCGGTGCCGAAAGCGCCGAATGCGCCGTGGGTGGTGGTGTGGGAGTCAGTGGCTACCAGCACCATCCCGGGATAAACCAGTCCTTCGTCCACCATCACCTGGTGACAAACCCCGCTGCCGATATCGAACAGCAGTTCAATTCCCTGCTCACAGCAAAACTGACGCATCTGTTTCTGGTTTTCGGCCTGCTGAATGGTTGCTGCCGGGGCATAGTGATCGAGTATAAAGGTAATCCGGTCGGGATGGCAGACCCGCTTTCCGCCCATGTCATAAAACGAGCGAATGGTTTGAAGATAGAGATCGTTGACTTCGGCCAGATCGACACGACATTGGACAATCTCTCCCGCGGAAACCGACGCCCTGCCGGCAGCCCGGGCTAGAATTTTTTCGATTGCATGCATAATTCTTCCTTTTGACCCCTCTTCAAATAATTATCCTACGAATCTGTAATTCAGATAAGCCAACCCTTTGGAAGAGGGACGTACAGCAATCGCGAAAAAATAAGGTAAAAGACACCCACCTCAACGGCAATTATCACGACCCATGATGCAAGCTGGGCCAGGGTAACGCTGCGCCTTGCCAGGGCCAGATAATAAACCAGAAATGAAAAGGCGATCACGCTTGAAACATAAAAGCCCACCCAGCTTACTGCAATAACCCAGGCAAAGAGTGTTATACCGGTAACAAATGCCCTTAAATGATCTCCTTCACCGAATAATCGAACTCGTTCCGGCGATATGAAACCGCTGATAATCTGGCAGACCGAAATAAAAGCCATGATTATGATCATGGCCTTTGGAAATATGATGCTCATCCTGGAAATTTCTTCAAGTGAAAACCAGAAGCCGGCGCTTAAAGCGAGTCCGATGAGGCCTGCAATTAAATTCGTGTTTGTGCCTTTTGTCATGATTCTTCCTTTGATTTTATCCGACCTTTAAGGCGCTTATATAAAGCTGAGATATAAGGCCAGGCCCCTGAAAACAGTGTCATGGCGATCAGTATATGCGAAAGAGGATTTTCAAACAGTTTCAGGATCGGATAAGGATAGGCTGTTCCCCGCAGCAGAGACTGGACAAATCCGATTTCAGCAATGCTTCCCAGAATCAGCCCGAGGACAATAGGAGCGGGCGCTATCCCCACCTGTTTAAGCAGGTAACCGATAGTACCCAGGATTATCATTATCAAGACATCGGTAATGCTGTTTCTAAGGGCAAAGGAGCCCAGGATTGTGGCAAGGGATATTGTGGGTACAAGGAAATAATAGGGCGTTTTGAATATTACCCTGTAAATGAGACGCCCTCCCATGAGACCAACCGGCACCATTGCGATGGCCGCCAAACCCATGGAAATGATGAAACCATAAGTAAGTTTTCCGCTTGTGGTGAAGAGTTCGATACCGGGTCTGAGGCCATGCAGCAGAAGCACGCCCAGAATTACCGCATCCGGCGGGGCCCCGGGAATCCCCAAAGTCAGAAGGGGGACCATGCTGCCAGCCACCGTGACGTTGTTACTTGATTCTGATGCAACGAGGCCTTCTATGACGCCGGTTCCGAATTTTTCAGGATGTCTGCTGGTCCGCTTGGCCTCGTTGTAGGCCACCAGATTGGCGATATTGCCGCCCGCACCCGGTATGATGGCCACTATTTCGCCGATAATACAGGAGCGGATAAGATTGCCCGGCATGGACAACACTCTTTTAAGCACGCTAAAGAAAGAGACCCCTCGCTCCGATGAAATCGATACTTCTTGAAGGGCCGCCTTTCCCTGGGTGGCCATGTTGTAAAGTTCGGGCAGAACAAAAAGTCCGATGAGGGCCACAA
This sequence comes from Desulfobacterales bacterium, assembly GCA_029211065.1. Lineage (NCBI taxonomy): Bacteria > Pseudomonadati > Thermodesulfobacteriota > Desulfobacteria > Desulfobacterales > Desulfobacterales bacterium. The sequence continues at coordinate 5,173 of JARGFK010000124.1, read as the reverse complement.
TCATCTCCACGCCTCCCTGGAGCACGGGGAGACCGAAGGTAAAGCGGGTTTCGCCCCCTATGGGGGCGACGCCGATTGTGCCCAAAATCATGCCCAGAGAGCCTCCGAGGAGACCTTTGAGGAGAGATCCCTCCGAAAGACTTGCTATAAGCGTAAGCCCCAGCATGGCTACCCAGAAAAACTCTGCCGGACCGAATTTTATAGAGAGCCGTGCCAGGGGCGGTGAGAGCAGCAGGAGAAAGAGTACGCCGGCTATGCCACCGATGGCCGAAGATATGGTGGCAACATATATGGCTTCTATGGCCCGGCCCTCCTTGGCCATGGGGTATCCCTCAAAAGCGGTTGCTATGGAAGAAGGCGTGCCGGGGGTATTAACCAGAATGGCCGCAAAAGAACCACCGTAGATTGCCCCCATATATACCGCACCGAGCGCAACGAGACCTTCAAGCGGGGGCATGGTGAATGTAAAAGGCAGAAGCACCGCCAGGGCCATCGTTGCGGTAAGGCCGGGCATGGCCCCCACAAAAAGTCCCGCCGTAACGCCGGAAAATATTAAGATGATGATATACGGATGCAGAAGCTGTAGAAATGTCTCCTGAAAAAGTTCCATTTTGAAGTCCTTCAGGGAAATTGTCTTTAAAGGGAGCAACAATTAAGCAAACCCGGAATTTCTTTAATCCGGGTTTGCCCATATTTTGCCTGATCAGAACCCGATAGAAGGCTCTATAATATTCTTAATAACTATTTTTTCTCTTTGGATATGTCTTGAAATACGTCGCCGTAGGCCTTTTTCATCTGAGCTGTCAGTTCTTGGGCCTTGTCGCCGGTTGCATAGGTCATTACAAAGCCTAAGGGTTCCTGTTTTTCAGTAATTTTTTTGTTTACCTCTGTGAAGGCATTGGCCAGTTTGTCAACGATTGCTTTGGGGGTGCCAAGGGGCGCCGCAATTCCCCGGAAGGCGCCTCCGACGATGTCATAGCCCTGTTCTTTGAAGGTGGGAGCGTCGGGAAGGAAGGGAACCCGTTCTTCCGATGCTATTGCAAGTACCCGCACCTGGTCTTTGAGCTGCACCCCCAGCATCGAATAATTCATAAGACATGTGAGATGACCACCCAATACGGCCGGTACCAGCGGACCGGTGCCCGTGTGAGGGATGTAAGTCAGTTTGATGCCGGCCGCCTTTTCAAGGCGCAGTGTTTCCAGATGGTTGGCGCTGTAAGTTCCGCTGCCTCCTACGGTTATTACTTGGGGGTTTTTCTTTGCGAAATCTATGAAGTCCTTAAGCGTCTTGAACTGGCTGTCTTTGTTAACTATCAGGGCGTTGGGTGTGAAGTGGAACCACATAATGATGTTGAAACCATCCGTGCTGTAACCGGCATCCTTGCGCTGAAGAGGTTGCCCGATGATATGGGGGATGTTCACCCCGACAAGAGTATATCCGTCAGGTTTTGCAGTTCGCTGAAAATCGCTCCAGGCAACCGCTCCGCCTCCGCCTGGTTTATGGGTTACGTTCACGGGAACCTTCAGTAAGTCTTCAAGGGGTTTTTCCTGCAACCGGGCCGTAATGTCGGATTCTCCACCGGGGTTAAAGGATATGATATAGTTTATGGGTTTATCCGGATACTCTGCCTGTACGGCCACAACGCTGAAAGACAGGACCAATGCGAAGATTGATATGATAATCAATACCTTTTTCATTTTCCTTTCTCCTTTCTTATTTGTTGGTTTATCGGTTTATCCAGACGCTCTACCTGTATTTCCACAACACCAAAAGACATGACTAATGCGAATTGACATGATGATTAATTGTAATACTGACTTTCTTATAATGGCCGGTGGGATGCTTTGCAATAAAATTATTTACAACGGCATGGGGTATGCCATATCGAACGCCTGTGCGTCATCAGCGAATCCAGAATTCAAGACGAAGATGTCCGGGGGATCATCAACCAAACAGCTTTCTGAAAAGGCTGATCAGTTCGGATTTTTCTTCAAATCCGATACCCGGCGCCTGGGTCAGGCCGATAGTGCCGTTTTCCACGGGGGTGGTATCGGCAAACCCGCCGAAAGGGGCAAATATGCCGGGATAGGATTCGTTGCCCCCCAATCCCAAACCGGCGGCGATGTGAAGCGCGAACTGGTGGCCGCCGTGGGGGATGCAACGCCGCCACGACCAGCCGTGGGATTTAAGCACATCCAGCATGCGCATGTATTCCACCAGGCCGTAGGAAAGAACCGGGTCCATCTGCAGGTAGTCCGTGTCAGGGCGCATACCGGCATACCGGATCAGGTTGGCGGCATCCTGGTGGGAAAACAGATTTTCGCCGGTGGCCAGTGCCGGGCGATATTGACCGGCCAGTTCGGCCTGAAGTGCAAAATCGAGCGGATCGCCGGCCTCTTCATACCAGAAAAGGTTGAAGGGCTCCAGCGCCCGGCCATAGGCAACGGCTGTCTCAAGGTCAAAGCGTCCGTTGGCATCCACTGCCAGCCGATTGCCGGCAGCTTCCTGGTCCGGATATTTTTGGGTCAGCATCCCCAGGACCGCTTCGATCCGCTCTATGTCCTGGCTCAAGGGAACAGCGCCGATTTTCATTTTGACCGTTCGGTACCCTAAAGCAAGATAGTTTTCCAGTTCTCTGCAAAGCTCATCCAAACCTTTACCCGGATAATAATACCCGCCGGCGGCGTAAACAAAGACCTTTTCATCCGGCAGCGCGTTGCGGAACCGCTCGGCCAGCAGCCGGTACAACGGCTTTTGGGCGATCTTGGCCACCGCGTCCCAGAGGGCCATGTCGATGACCCCCACGGCCACCGAGCGCTCGCCGTGTCCGCCGGGCTTTTCGTTTTTCATCAAGACCTGCCAGATTTTGAAGGGATCGAAGTTTTCATCGGTTTCATCCAACAACGTTTCTGGATCGGCTGACATCAGCCGCGGAATAAAGCGTTCGCGCAGCAGGGCCCCCTGGGCATAGCGGCCGTTGGAGTTAAATCCATAGCCTACCACCGGTTTGCCGTCCCGGACGACATCCGTCACCAGTGCCAGCGCGGAAACCGTCATTTTACTGAAATCGATATAGGCGTTTTTGATCTGGGAAGCGATGGAAACGGTTTCTTCCTTAACCTCTACAATCCGCATGATTTTTTCTCTCTCTATTTATTTTGGGATGACACGTTTATTGATCTGATACCGCACTTAAAAAATTTTTCAAAGGGAAGATCCTAATCCCACAGGGTATCGGCATCCAGATCTTCGGCAAATTGCTGGAAAGGTATGACTTCGATGCCGTCTTGAGTCCTCATGGATGGTCCACCGGGATATACGACCAGTCGACGCTGCAGTCCTTTAAGGGGTGCGGCAGCGCGCAGGCCCTTGCACCAGGCATCCGTAAAAGTCTTGCCGGACTTTGCTTCGACCGCTATCAGATCCGTCCCCCGAACCAGCAGGAAGTCGACCTCGATCCCGGACCGGTCCGCAGACGCCCAGTAATACATGTCGTCACAAATGAGACGATAGTCCTTGTACGCCCGTATTAACTGCGCCACCAGTCCTTCGAACAACGCGCCCCTTTCCTCCGGTGCCAGGGGACCGCCCGTACGTTTCATTACACGCACAATCCCGGGATCACACCAATACCATTTGGGCAGTTTGCGTTCACGCACACGCAGTCTGGCTTCGTACGCTGAAAGCCGAAAGCATAGCAGCGTTTCTTCGAGGATGTCGAGATACCCTGCGGCCGTGGTTCTGGCAACCCCCGCTTCACGGGCGATATTGGTAATATTGACGGTCTGGCCGTGGAAAAGAGCCGCCAGCGGCAAAAAACGGGCAAATCCGGGCAGGTTCCGGACAAGCGCTTCAGCCTGGATCTCTTCCTTAAGATATAGCTGCGCATAGGCGGAAAGGGTTTCCTGTTTGTCGGCAGAGTCCCAAACGATCGGCAGCAGTCCGTAGTGAAAGGCTTCTTCCAGATCAAAATGGTCGCCAAGCTCTGCGGGAACAAAGGGGTGCATGGAGCGATGCAGCGCGCGTCCGGCCAGCAGGTTGACACCGGTACGCTTAAGCTTGCGGGCGCTCGACCCGCATAGAACAAAACGCAGCCGCTTTTCTTCAATAAACCGGTGTACTTCGTTCAGCAGATTCGGCAGCCGCTGCACCTCATCCACGATAACCCAGCGGCCGGCTGAAACTGCGCGCAACTCATCCGCGAAAAGACCGGGATTGGCCAGCAGCCGCTGGTAGATTTCCTCGGACAGCAGGTCAATTACATAGGCACCCGGAAAAGCGGCGCGAAGCCATGTGCTCTTTCCGGAGCCCCGAGGACCCAAGAGAAAAAAGCTTTGTTTTGGAGCTTGGAAAATTCTTTTTAGCATTTTTGGCTACCATGTCGTCATTTTACGTCGTTTTATGACGACAACATAGACAATTTTCTGAAATTTGTCAAGCGAACCGAACTCCAGCTTTTAAAAATTGTACTAACTCATAAGTGTGCTGCCTGTGAGCTGACCATGGAAACAAAAAAACCCGCCTCTTGGTTTGAGAAGCGGGGCTTTTTAGCCATAGTCTCTATTATCCCCACCGATCGGTGTAAGGAGGGGGAGTTTCGCCCCCCCTTCCGAAATGTGCCAGATGCGATTATCCGATCACCCTATACGACTCCACCGTCAGCAATTTCTTTCCCTGATCCGGCCTTGCCTTTCCAGTGATTTCAACTTTCTTGTCGATCATTCCGATCAGTTCCTTCCCTTTTCCGGAATTCTCGACGGTAAAGCTCGCTGCCGAGTCGGTTTTGATTTCGACGCTTGTGACCTTTCCGGCCGAATCCGTATCCTTGGCGACCACGGTTCCCGAAGTATTTACATTCTCATACGTGTAGGCGCCGCTCATGCAGCCCGTCAACAGAAAAATCGAGACCACAACCACTAGGCCGCTTGCCAGAATCTGTATTCCATCTTTTTTCATGATTTATTCTCCCATGTTTTTTTATTATTAAACAAGCCGCCGCGCCGGAGAGAAATCTCCGTTAGCTCCCCGGGAACTAGGTTGATGAAAATCGGTCCATCAGCCAAAACAGAAGCACAACGATGCCGGAAATGATAATTAGCTTCATGCCAAAAATAAGTTTCTCCCGCGGGGTGTATGTTTTGGGTGAATAGTCGACTTCTTGCCCCGAAGGGG
>JARGFK010000123.1 GCA_029211065.1 Desulfobacterales bacterium | reverse complement strand
TGTCCGTCTACCCGACCCTTTTGTTCTTTCGTTTCCGTTATCAAATCCCGCTGAATCCCTCACCGAGAATTCCTGGGTCAGGCGCTAAATCCTTGACGATTACTTGATTAAGCGATAAAAAGATTTCTTTATAAAATTATTGCAATCTGCTCAAGCGTGGATAGTTCAACCGGACAGGTGATGCTGCCGTCGCTTTCAGAATGCAAATGAAGGATAACCGAGGTGTTTGATGGGACAGCTACAACCGAAGGGGTCACAGATAAGACGGCAGACAGCTTTGCTGCCGCTGATATTTTTCAGTTATTTTGCAATTATCGCGGGGCTGGCAGCAGGTCAGCAAGGGCCTCCCAAAGTGCCGGTGAAAGCCGCTCAGGTTACCCAGGGATTGGTATCAGAGCAGATTTCGCTGGTGGGGACCGCTGAAGCCATCGCCGTCAGCACGGTGGCTGCGGAAGTTTCCGGTATCGTGGAGTACTTTCCGGTCAAGGAAGGGAGCGCTGTCAAGCGGGGCGACTTGCTGGTCCGGTTAAAGGATACCGATCTGCGGCTGCGCCTCAAAGCGGCCCAGGCCGCAAAAGTCGTTATACAGGCAAATCTTGAAAATGCGCTAAAGGAACTCCAAAGAATCAGCAAGCTGCGGGAAACAAAAAGTATTTCAGAGACCCAATATGATAACGCTTTTTATGCGCACCTGGTTTTGGAGAAGCGGCTGCTGCAAAGCGACGCTGAAATGGAGCAGATTGAGTATGAAATCAGCCGGAAAAAGGTTCTGGCGCCTTTTCCCGGGATTGTCGCCCATGAGCATACCCAGGTCGGGGAGTGGATCAATCCGGGCGGGGCGATCGTTACGCTGCTGGATCTGGGGGAAATCCGCCTTACGGTGGATGTGCCGGAGCGATATGTTGTGAACCTGACGTCCGATAGCCGGGTGAGTGTCTTGATTAAAAGCATTTCATCCGACCCGATTTCCGGTCGGATTTATGCCATTTTACCCCGGGGAGATGCGGCCGCCCGAACCATTCCGGTGAGGATCAGCATGGGCAATCCGGGTCTGAAAATCAAGAGCGGTATGGAGGCTGTGGTGACGTTCAACCTGGCCAACAAGAAAAATGCGCTGCTGGTTCCCAAAGATGCCGTTGTGATGTCCGGCAGCGACCGGCTGGTTTTTAAGGTTCTGAACGGCCAGGTGGCTCCGGTCATGATAACCATCCTGGGATACCATAACAGCACGGTTGCCGTTGAGGGAGATTTAAAGCCGGATGAATGGGTGGTAACCCGCGGCAATGAACGGCTCCGGCCGGGACAAACGGTTGAGATTGTGCCATGAAACTCGTCGACACGGCCATAAAAAAACCGGTGACGGTGACGGTGGGCGTTATTTTGCTGGTACTTTTCGGCCTGATATCGCTTTACAGGATTCCGATCCAGCTGACACCCAATGTGGACCTGGCTGAAATATCCGTTGAGACCGTCTGGCGCGGGGCCAGCCCCCTTGAAGTGGAACGCGAAATCGTCGATGTCCAGGAAAAAGAGCTCAAAAACCTGGAAGGTCTCAAGGAAATTAAAAGCGAAAGCCGGGACAGCCTGGCGTATATTAATCTGCTGTTTGAAATCGGCACCCGAACGGATGAGGCCCTGCTGCGGGTTTCCAATAAGCTGGATCAGGTTCAAAAATATCCGGACAATATGGAAAAGCCGATTATTAAATCCGGTGGAAGGCGTGAGCAGGCCATTGCGTGGATCATATTGAAGGCCTTGGATGGTTACACAGGCGTCTTACCCCAAGAATACGATTTCCTGGACGAATATGTCAAACCGCGCTTCGAAAGAATCTCGGGGGTTGCTTCTTCCAATATCTACGGCGGTAAAGAGCGCGAAATGCAGGTGATTGTCGACCCGAAGGCCCTGGCTGCCCGTAAGATATCCATCCCGGAACTGATGCGGGCGCTGGATATCGAAAACAAAACCATCAGCGCCGGGGATTTTGACGAAGGCAAGCGGCGCTACATTGCCCGTACGGTGGGAGAATACACGGGCGAGTCCGATATTGAAAACGTCATCATCAAGCGGGTCAACGGCATACCGGTTACGGTAAAAGACGTTGCCACCGTTTCCCTCGGGTTTCAGAAAGCAGACGTTGTCATGAGAAACGTAGGCATACCCACTATCGTCATGAATGCCGTGCGCGAACCCGGCTCCAATGTGCTGGTGGTCATGCAGAAACTGCGGGAGAGTATCGATGAGCTGAATAAAGGCCTATTGAAAGACAGGCGGCTTAAGCTGGAACAGGTTTATGACGAAACCGGTTATATTTACAGCGCCATCAATCTGGTGCGAAAAAACATTCTGGTGGGCGGCAGCCTGGCGGTGCTGGTGCTGCTGGTGTTCTTATGGAATTTTGCCAGTACCGTGATCGTATCTGTCGCCATTCCCATCAGCGTCATCGGAACATTTCTGGTGATGACGCTGCTGGGGCGCAACATCAATGTGGTGAGCCTGGCCGGCTTGAGCTTTGCCGTTGGGATGGTGGTGGACAACTCCATTGTAGTGTTTGAAAACATCTTCCGCCACCGGGAGATGGGAAAGACCCGTCTGCCGGCGGCCTATGACGGTACGGTGGAGGTCTGGGGAGCGGTACTGGCCAGCACGCTGACCACGGTTGCGGTCTTTTTACCTGTTATTTTTGTGCAGGAAGAGGCCGGGCAGCTCTTCCGGGATATCTCCATCGCCATCAGCAGTGCCGTGCTGCTCAGCCTGCTGATTTCCATCACAGCGATACCCTCCCTTTCGGCACAGATTTTGGGAAAAGTAAAGGAGGAGAAAGCAACCAAAAACAGATCTTGGACGCCGGCCGGGATCGCCCGTGGATTTGTCAATATCATAGCGAAATTTGTTTACTGGATGTGCGGCTATATAACCGTTCGACTGGGTGTTATTATTCTGTTGATATCCTTTGCAATCGGAATGGCCCTGTTTTTGATGCCGAAAACCGAATACCTGCCGGAAGGCAACCGCGAAATGCTCTTCGGCATTCTGCTGCCGCCGCCGGGTTATAATCTGGCGGAACTGGAAAAGATCGCTGAGGTTGTGGAAGCGGACATCTTACCGTTGGTTGAGAACGGACAGACGAGCGAATTGGCCCGGGAGCTGAAGCTGCCGCCGGTGAAGACTTTTTTTTATGTTGCCTGGGGGCAGCAGGTGTTTATGGGCATCATTTCAAAAGTCCAGGAACGCACCCGCGAGCTGCTCCCTTATGTCTACAATACCCTGCGGAAAATTCCCGGAATGATCGCGGTGGTGGTGCAGCCCGGCTTGTTTGAACAGGGGATCGGCGAGGGCCGGGCGATCGAGATCGAAATAAAAGGACCGGACCTGAACAAACTGATCGAACTCGGCAAACAGATCTTCGGCGGTGCCATGCAGGTCTTGCCCCAGGCACAGGTCCGGCCCATTCCGGGGTTGGATTTGGGGAATCCCGAACTGCGGATCTTCCCCAACCGGGACCGTTTAACCCGTCTGGGGATGACCACGAATGATCTGGGCACCACCGTCAATGCGCTGGTGGATGGGGCCAAGGCCAGTACCTATCGGCTTTACGGCGATGAGATCGACCTGGTTGTCAAGCGGGCAAACGACAGCAAGGAACGAACCCAGGACCTTGCCGGTTTGCCCGTCATTTCCCCGGGGGGAGAAAAAGTAACACTGGGATCTCTGGCAGACATCCGATTGGAAGAGGGGCCGACCCAGATCAACCACATCGATTCAGAGCGGGCCATTACGATCCAGGTGATTCCGCCCCGGGAGATATCTCTGGAAGCTGCCATGGATATGTTGAACGAACGGGTTGTTCTACCGATAAAAAAGAGCGGCACGCTATCAAGCCTTTACAACATTCATATGGGCGGAACGGCTGATAATCTCACCCGCACCCGGCTGGCCCTGCAGTGGAATTTTATCCTGGCTATCGTTATCTGCTATCTGCTGATGGCCTCTCTGTTTGAAAATTTTTTCTACCCCTTGATCATCATGTTCAGCGTGCCGTTGGCTGCGGCCGGCGGCTTTATCGGCATTTTTCTGGTCAACCGTTTTATCGCCTATCAGCCCTTGGATATTCTGACCATGCTGGGCTTTGTCATCCTGGTGGGCACCGTGGTCAACAACGCCATCCTGATCGTGCATCAATCCCTGAATAATATCAGGGACGGCCACATGACGCCGCGGGATGCCATTGCCGAGTCGGTCCGCACCCGCATCCGACCGATCTACATGAGCACCATTACAACGGTGTGCGGCATGCTGCCGCTGGTGTTGTTTCCGGGGGCCGGTTCCGAGTTCTACCGCGGCCTGGGCGGGGTCATTGTCGGCGGCCTGCTGATCTCCACGGTGTTTACCATATTCCTGATCCCGGCCCTGCTGAGTCTTACGCTTGACATTGCCGCAGGGGTCAAAAGAATATTTTCCCGACAGTAAAGGGCGGAACCGCGTAACAAATCAACAAGTCAAACTGTTTGGATTAGGCCTGCCATAGTTTCTTAACTTTCTATTATATCAATGTGTTATTATAAATTAAACTTGCGTAGGTATTTGACATAATGTATGAAAATACCTTCAATGCCAAACTGTTCAGAGAACAATTGTGCTATTTTGACGACGTTGATCGCTCGGAATCGATTGATTATATGGCCATTGCTCCAGGTGATAGTGAAATTCGATCGTTCCTTGAGGTTGTTGCTATAAAAATATAGTTATTGGCTTTTCATAAAATGTCATTCCGGCAAAAGCCGGAATCCAGTCTATTTTAAGTATTAATTAACGTTTGCGTAACCATTAAATTTTATATATAATACAAACGAGTTTTTTTATAAACCTCACGATTCGTCTATCGGACGATAGAGCAGAAAGCAAATACGAATGATCCGAGAAGGAAAACCATTGCCGGCTGACGTAAAAGAAAAAGTGCCGGTCGTTATAGAAGCGGTATCCAATGATCCGGATATTGTTGCACTGTATGCATTCGGAAGCCTTTCAGACAATGCGCTCAGACCACTCAGTGATTTGGATTTCGGTGTTCTGCTCTCCTGCCGTTTAGAAAAAAAACAGCGCTTTGAAAAGCATCTGGAACTTATCGGCCTATTCACTTCAACCTTGCGAACCGAAGAGATCGATCTGGTGGTTCTGAATGATGCGCCAGCACGGTTTTCTTTTCATATTACGAACAGCGGTACGATTTTATACTGCCGTGACCGATCCGCGTTAATTGATTTCATTGAAATGACAAGAATGCTTTACCTGGATTTCAAGCCATTCCGCGAAAGTTTCGACAGGGAGTTTTTACAGGGCATCGGCTATCATGGACGAGCGAATCAAGGAGCACCTTAAACACCTTCATCGTTACTTGCTGCTACTAGAAGATGCTAGAAAAATTCCTTTTGAAAAATTTCAAAAGGACCTCATCTCTCGTGGCAGTGCGGAGCGGTACCTTCATCTGGCGATTGAAAGCTGCCTGAACATCGGTAACCGCTTACTGGCTGTTTCCCAACTGGAAAAGCCGGTGAAACCGCCCGAAACCTATGCGGATATTTTCAAGGAGTTATACCATCTCGGGGTTCTGGAAGACTGGGGTTTCATGGAACGGTTGATGCAGATGGCTAAATTCAGAAACCGCCTGGTTCATCTGTATTGGGAGCTTGACGAACATGCCGTGTATGAGATACTGCAAAAACACCTTACGGATCTGCACCTGTTTAAGCAAACAGTTGTCGATTATATGAACCACCGGGGTGAGAACTGATAGACCGATTGATTGTAAAATCTTCATGCCGCCTTTGTAAAATTTCAATATACGTATTATTTAAGTCTCTTATATTGTAACGAGATGATCCCCTCCCAATGTTATATAAAGCATAACCTTCTAATTTTTTTATAAAAAATAAAAATAAAGTTTGACATAGTTATCATTTATTATATATAATAGCTACTGAATTTTAGACTTGGGAAAATGGGGCCTTTTTTATCTTATTTTGAATAATAACATCAGGTTAATTGGCATCCGAGCATGTAATTAACAAAGCGGAGCTGTTTATAAAGGCAGTAGAACGCCTGTAAAAATTAAAACTCCTAATGATTAAATATACCCAACTTCCGAAAAATATAGGGCTTCTTTGACACAATGGGGAAAATGCAAAGTTCATAAATATTGTCGTCCATCATTATGATAAAGTGGACGCAGTTATAGTCGTTAACATTCTAAAAAGGCATATTGGCGATTGAAAAATTGTTGAAGGCTTTGTATGTTGTAAAACATGAAACTAATGAAAATGGCAGCAAATATCGATGATCGCATTGAGCCTCATCCCTTTAGAGTAGAGGACTTTGATAGCAGCAATCCATTGGCAAGCGAGATTCAAAAGCATGGTATTTGTGTGTCCTAAAGACAGACGGGTGACGGGAGGCAACAGTCAGTTGTCATCAATAGACAGCTGTCTCTACCGCTATAATCAAAATGAATAATTCCAATATCGATATTGTTAAAAACACCGCTGAAACAATTGCAGAAACAGTCCGGCGTGAGGACCGTATTGTTGCGGTTTATATTTTCGGGTCGTCTTTAAGTGGCGCCTGTAAAAAAACTTCCGATGTGGACCTGGCATTTCTTATGGACGAACCGCATTACGCCTCAGACCCCGTCAAAGTGGTTTCACCGGCATTTATGATTGCTACCCGTATCGGGATGTCGCTTGCTAAGAAAACCGATGTCACGATTTTAAACAATGCGTCCCTTGAGATCGCCTATGAGGTTATAACCACAGGCCGTTGTGTCTATGAGAACGATCAGGATCGGCGACTGGCGTACGAGTGTAAAATTCGTGGTCTTTACTTTGATTTTATGCCGTTTATCGATAAATTACGATCTGAAAACCTGGAGCGTCTGCTGAATCAATCGGGTGGATCATGAAATCGATCGCACGAAAAATAAATTTGCTTCTGGAGCGGTTGGCTCGCTTGAAGTATATAGCAGGTGAACTCAAATCATTCGTGGATTATGAAAAGTCCATGGATAAAAAGGACATCGTTGAAAGAGGAATCCAAATTTCCATTGAAACCTGTCTTGATATCGGCAAAATCATCATTTCAGGAAAAGGGCTGCCTGAACCAAAGGATAACAAGGGCATATTTGTCGTACTTGCCCAAGCGGGCCTTATCAGTGATGCAAGCTTGAATTTTTTGGTTCCAATGGCCGGCGCCAGAAATGTTCTCGTTCATGGTTATGACAAAGTGGATGATGCCCTTATTTACGGAGTATTGAAGAATCATCTTAATGATTTTGACCGATTCATCACCGAAATCCGACAAGGCCCTTTCAGCGATCATGGTGGATGAAACCAAATGGTAACAAAATTCACCGGGACTCAGACGACATTTCAATCAGAACCTAAAACTTTTTCTATCCATGTGGCCCCTGCCTGCCCCGTAGGTGCATTGCATCGTACTGGGGTGAGAGATACAAAGTATTTGTATCAATTTATGAAAAAATCCCTGTAAATTTACGTGAGAGATAAAAAATGAACGGCATCATTCCCATTGAAAACATCACCGGTTTAATTTACCTGATACGCGGCAAAAAGGTTATGCTGGACCAGAATCTTGCCGTACTTTATGGTGTCGAAACAAAGAGATTGAAGGAACAAGTAAAAAGGAATATTTATAGATTTCCGGAAGACTTTATGTTTAAACTTTCCAAAAAAGAATATGAAAACTTGAGGTCGCAATTTGCGACCTCAAGCTGGGGCGGCACTCGATATGCGCCAATGGCTTTCACAGAACATGGTGTATTGATGATATCATCTGTTCTGAAAAGCGACAAGGCAATTCAGGTCAATATTCAAATAATGCGGGCATTTACAAAACTTAGACATCTTATATTGGATAATGTTGAACTTCGCAGGGAAATTGAAAATCTCAGAGCGGATACGAATGGAAAATTCCGGATTATTTTTGAAACTCTTGATCAACTATTGACCGTGGAAAGTAAACCAAAAAAGAAAATCGGGTTTACGGTGAAAGAGAAAAAGGCGAGATATGGAAAACACGGTAATCGGCAAAATGATAGCAAAGTATGAAATCATAGACGTCCCCATGGCGTCCAAAGAAAATGGTGAAACTAAAGCTTAACAAGGGTCAAAAGTAGACTTTACCCCTGAACCTCCTGGGTTTATAATCTTTCAGAAAAAGCGGTGATAATTTCAGCAAATTCTTGATTAATAACCAATACTACAACCGCATATCAGCCATGCAAGAGGCTCATTTTGAGGTGTCCAACCCGGTTATTTAATTACCGGGCGCACCTCACCGCCGTATACGGCGGCAACACCCAATATTTTCAACCCTCTTGGTGGGAATATGACATAGAGTAGATGTTATATTAGGTAAAAACAATATGTTAAAATAATATGTTTTTTATGAGTATGGGAAGTAAAAAAGAAGTGATTGAAAAATAGTTTTTTGATAATTCTGCAAAGGTTTCCCTGCCCAAGCCGGAGATAGGGGATATCGAGCTGTGAAAAACTTGATTACGATGATCTGCCTCATCGGAAGCAAACTCGAATTTAGGTTACACACATGAAACAGCAAGAAACCAATTATTGTTCGTGCCGCTAACCTTAAAAAGCATTATAAGTGCCCTAGAACTGAGCCGTGCGTCTGCCTATGGCATTATAACAATAGGGTGGCATTTTCTATCGGGACCTATAAGCGCACTCCTGATAATGTCTCTCTTTACGCCAGAATTACAGGGATATTATTATACGTTCGCCAGCGTCCTGGCGCTCCAGATGTTTTTGGAGCTTGGCTTAGGCCCCATAATCACTTATTTTGCCGCCCACGAGTGGGCAAAGCTATCCTTTGATAAAAAGGGTTATATTACGGGTGATAGCCGCGCGCTTTCCCGCCTGATCAGTCTGGGGCACTCATCATTACGCTGGTATCTAATGGGCGGTGGAATTATTGCATTTGGTATCAGTTCTGGAGGTTATTTCTTTTTTTTACAATCGCCGGATGTAGGAATAAATTGGGTTGTGCCTTGGTTTAGTCTCAGTGTCCTCACCGGCGTAATATTTGTTATGACGCCCGTCTGGGCGATATTAGAGGGCTGCAACCAGGTCTCTCAAGTCTACTCCTTTCGGATGGTCAACACCGTTTTAGGGACAATCGCAACATGGTCTTCTATATATCTTGGTGCCGCCCTTTGGACAGCCTCGATTTCTTCCGGAGTTTTTATTCTCTCATCAGCCTTTTTTCTTCTGTGGCGCTATTATAATTTTATAAAATCATTTATTTCCAGGCCGTCTGGCCCGCGTGTAAGCTGGTCACAGGAAATCTGGAAAATACAGTGGCGAGCAGCAATTACTGCAGTCGGTAACTATTTCTCTTTTTATTTTTTTACTCCAGTGCTTTTTCACTTTCATGGCCCGGCGATCGGTGGGCAATTTGGTTTATCAATGAGCATTGTACTTACTATTGCCAGTGTGTCAGCGATGTGGAGTAAGCCCCGGGGGCCTCAGTTCGCCGTAATGATTGCTAATAAGGAATACAAAGCCCTCGACAGTCTGCTCTACCGTATCATAAAGGTGTCAGTCGTCATTTTATTTTTTGGTACTCTGACCGTATGGTTATTTGTATATGGTTTAAATATCATTAATCATCCCTTTTCTTCACGCATAATTGCACCATTGCCGCTCGCATTGTTCCTTATCGGAGTGTTGTTAGGTAATGCTTCATATCCAACATCTGTATATCTGCGCGCACATAAATGTGAACCATATGCTATGCTCACCATTGTTAATGCAGTTGTAACGGGTTCTTTATCCTTGGTTTTGGGTATCAAATATGCGGTAATTGGCGTAGCCGTAGCATATTTGATGACCACCAGTCTTATTCTATTACCCTGGCAGCTGGCAATTTTCTTACGCAACAGAAGAGAATTTTTATCTCGCATGGTTTAATATTAGGTATAGGTAATTTGGCCCGTTTATTGAAGTTCATAGGTCCTCCAGAAGTATGAATTTGAAGAAAATAGGGTTCATCCGATTGGTGCGATTTATTAAAAATGTGTTTTTTCCGAAATCAATAGACCTTCCATTCTCATATGAATACGAAAACCGTTTTGTCCCGTGCTTTCACCAGGGAAGAGCAATGCCTTATCAAAGATTCTACTATGAGAATGTGCTGAATATGCTTCCAGACTGTCCCCGCGCGGTGCGATCTGGTAAGATAGGCTCGCAAAGATGAAACTGAGAAACCTTCTTCCGTCGGATATCCGCACCCTTCCGAGAGCACACGTCAGAAAACGAATCGAGCATGAGTGCGGGGGGCGAATCCTCGGCGGTCCCTTTTTTGGAATGAAGTATGTTGCGGATAGCATTAACGGCATCTATCTGCCCAAACTGCTCGGCACATACGAGATTGAACTGAAACCCGTTCTGCAGAAGATCAGCGATTCTCTGAAGCCCGATGTGGTGTTGAATGTCGGGGCCGCAGAGGGATATTATGCGGTCGGCATGGCCCTCCTGACGGGAGCCACGGTCTGCGCGTTCGAGATGGAGGCGCGGGGCCGGGAGCTGATCGAAGTTCTTGCCAGAAGCAACGGGGTCGGTGAAAAGGTGCATGTCCGCGGTCGTTGTGATGTGGAATCGCTGCGCCAAGAGCTCACCGCCACCGGCCGCATTCTGCTGATCATGGACGTGGAAGGGACAGAGAGAGATCTGTTAGACCCCGAGGCATTAGCTGGCCTGCGCGGGGTGCACATTCTTTTGGAACTTCACGATTTTGTAGATCGCGACATCGGAAGGACCATTACAGAACGATTCCGTTCTTCTCATGATATCGAGGAGATCTGGGAAAGAAGGCGCGTCATGGCGGATCTGCCGATCCGCGTATCGACCTTGGAACGGATTTTCCTGCATAGGTTCTGGATGGGTGCGATGTCGGAAAGGAGGCCGGAACGTATGCGATGGTTCTTCATGTCTCCAAGAGCTTCTGGGTGAGAAGCGCGGGCATGAGGGGGGCATACGATGGAACGCTCACGACTCATGCTAATTGCGCGGCTTGTGCTTGCGGGATGTGTGCTCACATAAGGGGCTCATAATATAGTGGAGTCTTTGTCCGGATCTATGATGATCATTTCTCAAGGCAGTCCAGATTCTGGCGACCTTGTCTGGAGAATGTAATTTTCCGATATCTCGATAGCGGTGATCTGCGCATCGGCTTTGACCAGGTAAAATGCAAAGAAAGATTACGCTCTAAATCAGCGACATGAAAAAACCATCGCGATCCATTAAATATATTCTGAAGCGACTGCTTAAACCTTTAATCAAAGGGGGATTTACTTTTTTCCCTAAGATATTTATCGAGTGGGCGGTGCGATATAGACGGTCTATGATCGACTATTTGCCGCCTGGCAGGCATTTCATTTTCAATAAATATCTGGGTGACATTTCTGTCAATATTGATACGACTTACAACATAGAAAAAGAAATGCTCACGAGGTTCTATGATCTTGAAACAGCCGCGATCATCGAAAAGTGCGTGAAGCGGGGAGATGTCTGCTTTGACATTGGCGCAAATGTGGGGGCCATCAGCTTTGCACTTGCGAAAAGAGTTGGTGCCCACGGAAAAGTGTACGCTTGTGAACCTGGTGGGTTTCTTTTTAGACGACTTGTCGACAACATTCGCTTGAATTCTTTATATGAAAATATCATTTTTCCTTTCAATGTGGGATTTTCCGACAACAAAGAAGTCCGGTTTTGGAACGAGGATAAACAAAATAGGGGCAACGCAGGTTTCCTGTTTTCTGATTCGAACCAGAATGAACGCATTGAACTTATTCCTCTTGATCAGTTCTATAAAGATCAGGGTTTTGATCGGGTAGACTTCGTTAAGATCGATGTGGAGGGAATGGAATATGAAGTGATAAGGGGTGCCGCACAAACGATCAAGAAATACAAACCTATACTCTGGTATGAGACTGGTTACTTCGAAAAGGGCTTCTGGGCTGAGTTTCTCCGAGGTGAGAAAGTAGTACTGGCAACGGAGCAATTTCTTCGCGGGATGGGCTACAGATTCTACAAGCTGGATTCGGGAACGATTGTCGAAACAAGATACCCCGATCTTAAATACAACACGCTTGCGGTATGTGAAAGATCCTAGTATTATTAAACATTTTATTTCTCGTGTATAAGAGGTTTAAAAAACTGTCTGGGTTCCTGATTTTATAATATTGTAAAATTTTCAGAAAGAGCGAGGAGATAATTTCAGAAAATTTGTATGATTGATAGTCGATGTTACGGCCCCATATCAGCCCCCCCACGAGGCTTATTTCGAGGTGTCCACCCCGGTATTTGGTTACCGGGCGCACCTCGCCACCTTATACGATGGCAACGCCCAGGGTTTTTAACCTCGTGTGATATTATACGCTGATTGTCGGAACCAGCCGTCAAATTATTTTTACTGGGTATGCAGTTAACTCAACCGCCCACTATATGTAGAGGGTTACCTCCAATAATCATTTGGCGCGACACAG
>JARGFK010000122.1 GCA_029211065.1 Desulfobacterales bacterium | reverse complement strand
GGCAATTCACTGCCGAGGATGCCAGGATAAAACTACGCCGCCTCTATCCGACAATTGATGGTTGACGAGACACTAGACGGTGCTCCTGGTCGATGCGACGGGACCAGCAGCCGGAAAGCTCATGCTTAAGCGGTTCGGGCTTGCCGGTGCCGCTAAACGGATCACGCTGGACTTCCTTGATCAGTTTGAGAATACGCAGGGCCTTTTTGCGGTCTTGTTCCACCCACCATGCAAAATCTTCGAACCCGGCCGGATCAAACTCCAAGCTTTTTACAGGCTTCGTCAAAGGGGATGCCTTTCTTGCGGTTTTTAGCGTCCGACAATCGTTTTTTCATCGTTTCGCTTTTGAGAAGATAGGCCGTCTCCTTCTCGGATTGAATCTCGCGCCAAAGGTTTATGGGCACAATGACTCCGGTAATATTGTTGTTCTCATCGGCGATGTATTGAATATGGCCCATGATGATGTCTCCTGTTGCCGGATCTAAACGCGCTGTTCGGACAGTCACATTTGTGACCATCCGCTCTTTCCCTTTAGCCGTTTAAGGTTGTCTGCCAAACTCATTAGGCAGCATTCCGGTGTTGTTTTATTTTAATGGTAAAAAATAACACAGTTAGGTTAATCTGGCAACTTTTTATCCCATCGGCTTGTAACCGGCGTCGGCCGCAAGGAGGCCTACTTGGCCTTCTTTTCGATATAGTTCATCAGGCCGCCGCTTTGAACCAGTTCCTGCATAAATGGCGGGATCGGCCGGGATTGAAATGTCTTTTTTGTTCCGGTATGGATGATTTCACCGGAGTCAAAATCAACGGTCAGTTTGTCGCCGGTTTGGAATTTATCGGTGTCTTCGCATTCCAGAATGAGAAGACCCATATTGAAGGCGTTTCTGTAAAAAATCCGGGCAAAATTCTTTGCAATCACACAGCTGACGCCGGCGGCTTTAATCGCAATGGGCGCATGTTCTCTTGACGATCCGCAGCCGAAGTATTTGCCGGCCACAATGATGTCCGAGGGCGACACCTTGCCGGCAAAACTGGGGTCGACATCTTCCATGCAGTGCTGCGCCAGTTCGTCAGGATCGCTGGTATTCAGATACCTGGCGGGAATAATCAGATCCGTGTCAACGTCATCTCCAAACTTCCAGACCTTTCCGGTTGTCTTCATGGCATATTTCCTTATAAATTATATGTTTAGAAAAAATAATTTCCTGATAAAGGGGACCGGTCTATCCGAGCTGGTCCGGACCGCCGATTTTACCTAGCACGGCGGAAGCGGCCGCCACCGCGGGATTGGCAAGATAGACTTCGCTTTCCGTGTGGCCCATGCGGCCGACAAAGTTTCGATTGGTGGTTGCCACCGCCCGCTCACCTTTTGCCAGGATGCCCATGTAGCCGCCCAGGCAGGGACCGCAGGTGGGCGGACTGATGACGGCGCCGGCGTCCAGAAAAACTTCAAACAGTCCCTCTTTTAAGGCCGTGCGCCAGATCGTGGGTGTTGCCGGAATGATAATCAACCGGGTTCTGCGGGCCGTCTTGCGCCCTTTCAGAATCGATGCGGCGATCCGTAAATCTTCTATGCGGCCGTTGGTGCAGGACCCGATGACAGCCTGATCGATGGGGATGTCGCCTGCCTCGCTGACGCCTTTTGTATTTTCCGGCAGGTGGGGGAAAGCCACCTGGGGTTCAATATTACTGACATCATATTCCTTGATGGTTTCATAAGCGGCATCGTCATCGCTTTTTATAAACTCGTACGGGCGCACGGCACGGCCGGATACATACGCCTCGGTGATGTCATCCGGTTCGATGATCCCGTTTTTGGCGCCGGCCTCGGTGGCCATGTTGGCCATGGTGAGGCGGTCGGACATGCCTAAAGACCTGATGACCGGTCCGGTAAACTCCATGGCTTTGTATAGCGCACCGTCTACGCCGATGTCACCGATGGTATAGAGGATCAGATCCTTGCCGCCGACCCAGGGATTCAGTTTGCCCGTGAAGACAAATTTGATGGACTCGGGCACTTTGAACCACAGCTCTCCGGTTATCATGGCAGCGGCCAGATCGGTGCTGCCGCAACCGGTTGAAAACGTACCCAGGGCGCCATAGGTGCAGGTGTGACTGTCAGCCCCCATGATCAAATCGCCGGGTAAAACGAGCCCCTTTTCCGGCAACAGGGCGTGCTCGATACCGGCATCACCGGAATCAAAAAAGTTAACAATGCCGTATTCCAGAGCAAATTCCCGTATCATTTTGCATTGCGTGGCCGACTTGATATCTTTATTGGGGACGAAATGGTCCAGAACCAGCACCACGCGGTTTTTGTCAAATACCTTTTGGGCGCCGCTTTTCCTGAACAGATCGATGGCGATGGGAGCGGTGATGTCATTTCCCAGGGCAATATCCAATTTGGCGTTTACCAGGGTGCCGGGTTTGACGCTGTCAAGACCGGCATTGCGGGCAAGAATCTTTTCGGTAATGGTCATCCCCATAACGAAATCTCCTTTTTTTTGGGGGGTTAATGTAATTATGATAAATTAAAAATCTATAATTTATTGAAACGGCTTGTCAACCGGTTTCCGTGGACGCGGCTCTATTTTTTTGGAAGGGATGTCCCTATCGAAATCGAAAAAGGCACGGCATCGGTTTTGGCAATGAAACAACTACCTGAATTTTGCATGAGTTGGAGGATTTTATCTTCAAGGCATTTAAGGGTGAAGCCATAGTGTACTATTCCGATGTTTTTAAAACCGATAAAAAGGCCGATTGGGGAATCATGACTTTTCCCACCATCTTCATCCGTTTTTTTCCTTTTTTTTGTTTTTCAAGGAGCTTGCGCTTGCGCGTAATATCGCCGCCATAGCATTTGGCGGTCACGTCTTTTCGGAAAGGGGACACAGTCGTGCGGGCGATGATTTTTGCGCCAATGGCCCCTTGAATGGCAATTTTATACATCTGGCGCGGAATTTCCTCCTGAAGTCTTTCGCAGGTGTGGCGCGCCCGCTCCACCGCTCTGTCTCGGTGAACCAGCTGAGACAGCGCATCGACGCGTTCACTGTTGATGAGAATGTCCAGTTTGACAAGATCCGTCTCGCGATACCCGCTGATTTCATAGTCAAAAGATCCGTAGCCCTGGGTAATGGATTTGATTTTATCATAGAAATCGTAAACAATTTCAGCCAGCGGAAGTTCGAATATCATCTCCAGGCGATTGCTGGAAAGATACTGATAATTTTTGTTAATCCCCCGGCGGTCAAGACAGAGTTTCATGACGGCGCCCATATACCGGTCCGGGATGATGATGGCGGCCCGGATAAACGGCTCCCTGGTGGTGGCGATAAGGGTGGGATCGGGATACAGGGACGGATTGTCGATGGTGAGCTCCGAACCGTCGGCCATCGTCAGCTGGTATTGCACCGACGGCGCCGTCAGAATCAGGGACAGGTCATACTCGCGTTCAAGCCTTTCCTGAACGACTTCCAGATGAAGTAAACCCAGGAATCCACAGCGGAAACCGAATCCCAGGGCAACGGAAGAATCTTTTTCATATATCAGGGAGGCATCATTCAGCTTGAGTTTCTGCAGGGCGGCTGAAAGGTCTTCGTAGGCATCGGAAGCCACCGGATAAATCGATGAGAATACCACCGACTTGGCCTCTTTAAATCCGGACATGGGCTTGTCGCAGGGTCTGTTTTTGTGCGTAATGGTGTCGCCGCAGCGCGTATCGCTGACGGTTTTGATGCCGGCGATGATATACCCCACCTGGCCGGCCGAGAGCTCTTTTTGGGGAATCCGGACGAGTTGAAAGATACCGATCTCTTCAACCTTGTAGGTGGCGTTATTGGACATAAAGACAATGGTGTCACCCGGTTTTATGGTTCCTTGAAAAATCCGACAATGGATGATGGTACCCCGGAAAGGGTCGTAATGGGAGTCGAATATGAGTGCCTTTAAGGGCGCTTCGGCATCGCCGGTGGGGGCCGGCAGCAGCGTAACAATGGCTTCCAGGATTTTATCAACCCCGATGCCTTCTTTTGCTGATACCGACAACGCCGTTTGCGGATCCAGACCCAGATCGTCCTCGATCTGTTTTAATGTTTTTTCGATGTCGGCAGAGGGGAGATCGATCTTGTTGATGACGGGGATCACTTCAAGATTACGATCGAGCGCCAGATAGAGGTTGGCCAGGGTCTGGGCTTCGACTCCCTGGCTGGCATCTACCAGCAGGAGGGCGCCTTCACAGGAAGCAAGGGCGCGTGAAACTTCGTAGGAAAAATCGACATGACCGGGGGTGTCAATGAGATTTAAAAAATAGGTCCGGCCATCTTTGGCCGTATAGGGAAGGCAGACGGTTTGGCTCTTTATGGTGATGCCCCGCTCGCGTTCGATATCCATGTTGTCCAGGATCTGATCAAAAAAATCGCGTTCCGAAACGATTCCGGTGGCCTGAATCAGCCGGTCGGACAAGGTTGACTTGCCGTGATCGATATGTGCGATAATACTAAAATTTCGAATAGTTTCCATAAATGTCTAAAATGATTTTATTGCGGAGTTGCGCGCCCGGTGTTCAGATTAAGCAATCAGTGAAAAGGCGGTTGACACCATCAGTATTTCTAGTTATATAAATGTTTTAGAAAATTGCATCTATCTATCAGATAGTTTGAATGGATGTCAACCCCGGTGATTTTAGTCGAACATATTAAAATCAATAAAAATAAAACGATCGGGGAGAGGTGATGGAAATTAATGTTTTAATTGTGGATGACGATGCGGCCATCAGAGATTCGTTGCATGAATTTGTCTCTATGTCCAACTATAAGTCTTACAAGGCCACCAGTGCTGAAGAAGCGCTGGAATTGCTGAAAAAGATGAAAATAAATGTCGTCATCACTGATATTATGCTGCCGGGGCTGGACGGACTCGAGCTGACCGACCTGATTAAGAAAAGCTATGATACGGATGTCATTGTGATGACGGGGTACAGCGGAAATTACTCCTATGAAGAGGCCATTAATAAAGGCGCCAGCGATTTGGTATTCAAACCGGTCCGTTACAAGGAATTGCTGATGCGTCTGAAACGGGTACTCAAGGAACAGCAGCTGACCCGTGAACGCATCCAGATGCTGGGGAAACTTCAAAAACTCGCGATTACCGACGGCCTGACAAAGCTTTACAATTCGAGGTATTTTTACAATCAGGTCGATCTGGAGGTCGACCGTTCAAACCGCTATCACCATACCCTGTCGCTGTTGCTTTTGGATATTGACCATTTCAAGGTTTACAATGACACCTATGGCCATCTGGAAGGCGACAAGGTACTGGTTCGAATCGGAGAAGTGATTAAGGCCTGCCTCAGAAAGATGGATACCGCCTATCGATACGGCGGCGAAGAGTTTACCGTTATTCTGCCTGAAACCAATGGCCAGGAGGCGGTCCATGTGGCTGAAAGAATTCGCAGCAGTATTGAAAAGGAAGTTTTTTCACCGGATCCCGGTCAAGAGAGTAAAATTACCATCAGCATCGGTGTTACCGAATATATCGCCGGTGAAAGAATCTCCGCCCTGGTTGAAAGGGCGGACAAGGCCATGTATATTTCAAAGGAGAACGGCCGTAACCGGGTTTCAGCCCTTTTTCAATGATTCCGGTAAGTAATGTCTTTCGTCCTATCAGAGTGAGGACTTCTGGCGCTAAATCATTATGCTGACTTTTACCTTCCTGGCTTCTTCGACCCCCGAGCAGATTCAACAAATAATAGCCCTGTATCGAATGGAGGGGTGGTGGACCGATGCTCCCGATGATCCGGATTTGGTGGCGCGCATCATCGCCGGGAGCCACTGTTTTATGATCGTGACGAGCGGCAGTGAAATTATCGGTATGGGAAGGGCCATGAGTGACGGCGCCAGCGATGCCTATATCCAGGATGTAACTGTCAAAAAAAACTATCGGGACCGGGGAATCGGGACCCGTATCATTGAAAAACTGGTGGAGCGTCTGCACCGGGATGGCCTGGGTTGGGTTGGTTTGATTGCCGAAAAAAATTCTTATCAATTTTATGAGCGGCTGGGTTTTAAAAAAATGCCAAACTCAGTTCCGATGCTGAAAAAGGACCATGGTGCTTAAACCGATAACACCCGCGGATTATCCCCAATTAAAACGTTTTTTTAGACGGCAGGCATATCGATTGTGTGAATATTCGCTGTCGTTGATACTTGTCTGGAGCAACACAGAATACAAACCGTACGGCGCTGTTGACGGCGAATCTCTGATTATCGGAGCTGAGTTTGCTACTCAGAAAGAAAACCGGCATCTCATTCTGCCGATATCTCCGGTAAAAGTACATACGCCCGAGGAACTCAGCGATCTCGCCGAGAAATTCGGCTTTGAGTCGTTCTGGTTTGTGCCCGAGGATTATATTAAAGCCTACGGAAAAAAACGGATCAACTCCTCTTTTAATGTCATCGGGCAAAAAGATTTTAATGATTATGTTTACCGGACCGATGATTTAGTCGCCTTAAAAGGCAACAAGTATGCCAAAAAAAGAAATCTCATTCATCAGTTTGAAAGGAAATATCTGTCCAATGGCCATGTAAAAATCGAACCGATCACGCCCCGGACGGTGCCCGAGTGCACTGATTTTCTGGAAGAATGGTGTGAGCAGAACCACTGTGATGAGGAAGACGATCTGAATCTGGCCTGTGAGAAGCAGGCGACGATCAATGCGCTTGAAAATATTGATGGGCTGGGAGTCAAAGGACTTCTGCTGCGCCTGGACGGCAAAGTCAGCGCCTTTGGGATAGCTTCGCAGTTGACCGCCAACATGGGGGTGCTGCATTTTGAAAAGGCCGATGCGACCATCAAGGGGCTTTATCAGTATTTTGACAACCAATGCGCCAGGGAATTGCTAAGCCAATATGAATATATCAACAAGGAAAGCGACATGAACATCCCCGGCCTTGCCAAAGCCAAAAAATCCTATCATCCCGCCATGATAATCAAATCTTACATTTTGACGCTCAAATAAGCCATTTTCTATGACTGTATGACAACAGTCAGAAATAAATCCCCTTTGTCATGGCCGGCGGCCATCTGTTTGCCCAGGCCCTGGAGTCTCAATTTGCTCCCTGCTTGAGTGCCGGGGGGGACTACTACCCGGAAGAGCCGATTGTGGAATCCCCAGGGGATATTGACCAGTTTTTGCGTGCCGGCCTCGGCTTCGGAAGGGGAGATCTGAATCGTGCCATATAGATGCGCATCGTCGGTGCGGATAATGGGGCGAATGACTTGAAGGCGGTGGCTGTTGCGCTTGACGGTTGCGCTGCGAATTTTTGCGCTAATACCGGTTGTCGGCATTCGATCCAGGAACTTCAGGAAAATAATGCCGAAAATAAACCCGCCGATATGCGCCCACCAGGCGATTCCGCCGGCGCCATTGCTTCCGGCTGCATTGAGCAATTGAAAAAACAACCAGATGCCCAGAAAGAAAAATGCCGGGATCTCTAAAAAATAGGGTATAAAAATGATGGGGATCAGTGTTAAGATTTTTGCCCGGGGGTACAGGATAAAATAGGCCCCCATAACGCCGGCGATGGCGCCGCTGGCGCCGATGGTGGGCACATTTGAGCTTAAATTGAACAAAAGATGGGTCAGACCGGATGTCAGTCCGCACAACAGGTAAAACAGCAGATAGCGAAGGGGACCCAGTCGATCTTCGATATTATCACCGAAAATATAGAGCGACCACATATTGCCGAGCAAGTGCCAAAAACCGCCATGCAGAAACATGAAAGAAAAGAGGGCAAACAATTGCTGGCCCGTTGTGAAGTAGGCGGCAACATGGGGGATGGCGTAGCGCGCCGGCACCAGGCCGTAAATATAAAGGAACCAATCCAGATCCTGGCCCCGGGCCATTTCTAAAAAAAACACCAGCACATTAATGACAATGATGCTGCTGGTAACAACGGGGTAGTTCTGCGAACGAAGGGTGTCACGCAGCGGGATCATCTACTATCCATACCCATCGATTTTATTCTTTCCAGGTGTGACAGCAGTTTCTGGTGTTTATCAGAAAACGTTTTGTGCTTTTCCCTGACTTTGGCAACAATTTCCCGGGGGGCTTTACTCAGAAAGTCTTCATTATTTAATTTCCTGGAAACGGCATTGAATTCAGTGTTCAGCTTGTTGATTTCTTTTTCAAGCCGCTGTGATTCCTTGGCGAAATCAATGATGCCCTCAAGGGAAACAAATATTGTGGCGCGGTCTACAATCGCCGTTGCCGAGGCCCGGGGTCTTTGGGCGGTTTGGTGTATCGACAGGGAATTGAGTTTTGCCAGGTTTATGATGATACCCTGGTGTTCCGTGATTGCTTCCAAGGTCGCCGGGTCCTGGGAGTGAACGGCAGCTTTTAGATCCAAAGAGGGTGAGATGTTCATTTCGCCCCGGATGTTTCTGACCCCGGTGATGATGCCCATGACCAGTGTCATTGCAGATTCGGCTTTAACATCAGCGACCTCAAGAGGAGATGCCGCCTCCGGCGCAGGGAATGCCGCCTTTAGGATGGAATCGTCGGTCCCCGGGAGTTTGTGCCAGATTTCTTCCGTCACAAAAGGGATAAAGGGGTGCAGCAAGATAAGGGTGTCGTGCATGACCTGCCACATCACGGCAACGGTTTTTTCTTTAAGGTCCGGATCGCTTTGGTCGTAAAGGGCCGGTTTAATGGCCTCCAGATACCAATCGCAGAATTCATGCCAGACGAATTGATAGAGTTCGCCGGCGGCATCATTGAATCGATAGCTGTTGAGCGCTTCGGCGACCGAAACCGTAACCCGCCGGAGCCGGGATAATATCCAGCGGTCCGGCAAAGACAGGTTGCGGCGGTCGATTCGGGGATATCCTTTCCGGATGTGCATCAGGGCGAACCGGGCCGCATTCCATAGCTTGTTGATAAAATGACGGTAGCCTTCCACCCGCTTTTCAGACATCTTGATGTCTCTGCCCTGGGCCGCGAAAGCCGCCAGGGTAAAACGGAAGGCATCGGTTCCGTAGCGGTCGATGATGTCAAGGGGGTCTATGGCGTTTCCTTTTGACTTGCTCATTTTTTTGCCTTCCTCGTCACGGACCAGCGCATGCACATAGACATCTTTAAAGGGAACATCCTTCATGAAATGAATTCCCATCATCATCATGCGGGCAACCCAGAAAAACAGAATATCAAATCCGGTAACCAGGACCGAAGTGGGATAAAACTTTTTTAACAAGAGCGTATCCTTTGGCCAGCCCATGGTGGAAAACGGCCAGAGGGCGGAGCTGAACCAGGTGTCCAGGACATCCGTTTCCTGCACCAGTTGGCTTTTGCCGCAGGCGGGGCAGCTATCGGGGGTGTCCATGGCTACTATGACGGCGTCGCAGTCTGCGCAGGTCCATGCCGGGATCTGGTGTCCCCACCAGATCTGACGGGAAATGCACCAGTCCCGAATATTGGTCAGCCAGTCAAAATAGGTATGGGTCCAGATATCCGGGATTATGCGGGTCTCACCTTTTTCGACTGCAGCCATGGCTTTTTCCGCCAGGGGCTTGGCGCTGATAAACCACTGCTTGGAAAGGTTCGGCTCAACAATGGTTTTGCAGCGGTAACAGTGTCCGACGCTGTGCTTGTGGGGAATTATTTTTACAAGAAGGCCTTCTTCTTGAAGCGCTTCAACCACAGCCTCCCGGCACTTAGACCGATCCAACCCGGCGAACCGGCCGGCCGCAGCCGTCATGATGCCGTCATCGCCGATGACCTTGATGCGTTCCAGGGAATGGCGGTTGCCGATTTCAAAATCGTTGGGATCATGGGCCGGGGTCACTTTTAAAGCACCGGTTCCAAAGGACATATCGACATAACTGTCTTTAATGATGGGTATCTCGCGTTTCAACAGCGGAAGGATTACCGTATCGGCCTTGATATTTTGATATCTTTCATCATCCGGGTTGACAGCCACGGCCGTATCTCCCAGCATCGTCTCCGGGCGTGTGGTTGCCACCACCAGTCCGTCGGGTCCGTCCCCATAGGGATAGCGGATATGATACAGATTCCCGTCATGCTCTTCGTGTTCGACTTCCAAATCGGCAAGCGCCGTATAGCAGCGGTGGCACCAGTTGATGATATAGTTGCCCCGGTAAATCAGACCTTCCTGATAGAGTTGAACAAAAACTTTGCGGACAGCCAGGGAAAGTCCTTCATCCATGGTAAAGCGTTCCCGCTGCCAGTCGCAGGATGCGCCGAGACGTTTTAATTGATTGATGATGGCATTGCCGTATTTTTGACGCCACCCCCAGACCGCTTCAATAAATTTATCCCTGCCGAGCTGGTGCCGGTCCCGGCCTTCGGCGGCGAGCTTTTTCTCTACGACGTTCTGGGTGGCGATGCCGGCATGATCCGTCCCCGGCATCCAGAGTACATTGTCGCCGTTTAGTTTTCGGTAGCGGCAGAGAATATCCTGCAGGGTCACATTCAGGGCATGACCCATGTGAAGGACACCGGTTACATTGGGCGGGGGGATGACAATGGCGTAGGAAGGCCGGTCGTCTTCTTCCCTTGCAGCAAAAAGCTGTTCCTTTTGCCAGAATTCATACCAGCGCTTTTCAACATCCATGGGCTCATAACTTTTGTCGATGGCATTTTGACTCATAAAATATAATTCCTCAGAAAGCGCTAATGTTAAACCGGCCGATAAAATTAAAAATGGGGATTAAGAAACATCCCCTGATACCATATTGAACCCTATGCAAAACGACCTTTTTTGTCCAATTTCGGCGTCAGACTCGGATTTATATCCGCCACAAGTCTTGGCGGGATCGTCTTCCTTGAAATTGAACGAAATGGATCATTTCCCAAAGGTCCAATGATGCGATAGATTTAATTAGTCGGAAAATAATTGCCGTCATTCAAGTGTTACAGATTGTCACCGGATGAATCTTCGAGAAGAAGACCTTTGATTTTATCAATTTCCCTGGTGAGCGTCTTTTCAATTGTGGCCGACAGGATGCCGTCAATTTTTTCAGGGAGAATTTTCATGACAACACGCTCAATGGCAGCTTCAATCTGTCCAGAAGATATGGCGTCAGTGTTGATGGGAGCGGTTTCAGCCGGGGCGGGCTCCGGCAGGGATTCATTTTCTTCCGGGAGCTGACTGATGGCGGAGTCGGTTTCCAAATCCATTCCCATCGAGTTCATAAAGTCATCCTGTTCACCTTCATCAAAATCGATTTCATCGTCGATATCATCATCACCGATCTTAATTTCCCCGTCCAAAAAGGCTGCAGGTGCCGTTTCCGGAGCACTTGTTTCGTCTGTTTCTGGGCTCATTTCAGAGGCAGCAGGAATATCCGGTTCCGCTTGGGGCGCACTATCGACATCCTCCGCCGGATCGGTTGAATCGGTTTTTACAACTTCATCCATAAGTTCAATAATTTCCTCATCGTTTTGCGGAGTTGTTTTTATCTCATCCGTCAGATCGATGATTTCCTCTTTTTCGGTTGAACCGGCAGATGCATTTTCGCTTTTGTTGAGGTCTTTTTCTTCTGTCATTTCAACCCTCTCCTTTTCCAAACAGGGTTCGCCTGCTTTCAGGAAAAATTTATGTCCCTAAATTAAACAACCCGTATCATATGGTGTGGTATGTGTCAAGGCTTTTGCCTATGTGGTATGTTTAATTAAATAAACATGTTAAGTTGAAAAAACCATCGGTAAATGCATGGAATCAGGTGCCTGTAGAAAGCAGGGCACTGAGAGCAGTGTGACGTATCATTATCAAAAGCCGGTTTTACCTCTAACAGATGCGTACGACTTCCTGATCCCCGAGAATGTTTTTGATGCTTTCCATCACCGAAAGGATGGTTAATTTGCCGGTGACCCCCTTGATGGGATTGCTCCTTTCGATATGAATGCGGGTCCCGGCGCCGATGGCGTCAATTTCAATGATTGAAAGATCCAGGGCGGGATCTGCCACCAGGACCGACCGCGTGCGGTCCATTCCGAGCGTTGCCATGGCCAGAGTCGCATGGGAATTTACGTTCTTGGGGTAAAGGGGCAGCACCCCGCGGGTGGGGCCATCGTAGAGAATGGTTCGAGAAGAGATGTCTTCTGCCCGAACATCTGGTGCCGCGTCAAAATTGAGATTTTTTGGATTTTTTTTCATTGTGGTGGTGACTTCTTCCCAGATGGAAATGCCGTCTTTCAGGCCGTCGAGACCCAAAGTGGCGCCATGGGGAATATAGAGGCGGGTGCCGTTTTGACGGCAGACGCTGCGGATATTCTCTTCAAGCGCTGCATCCGCCAGCGCTGAGACCGACATGATCATCAGATCCGTTTGGTGAAGCACCTTTGCGGCAAATTGACCGACTGCTTTTGGGTGAGCTGCTTCTACAACCAGATCGGGTTTAAAATCAGCCGATAGATCCATTGATTCAATCGCGAGTGCAGCCGGAATGAGTTTTTGCTTTTGCGGATCGGATTCATAAATAAAGGCGACTTCAAGATGGAGCTCCGGTGTTTGCTGAACCTGTTCATATAAGGACGCTCCGATTTGGCCATAGCCGATAATTCCGATTCGCTTATTGGGTTTGTCCGGCATCATGATTCTCCCTGGCAGATTTTAATATTTTTTTATTAAACTGGGTATGCAGTTAACTCAACCGCCCACTATATGTAGAGGGTTACCTCCAATAATCATTTGGCGCG
>JARGFK010000121.1 GCA_029211065.1 Desulfobacterales bacterium | reverse complement strand
CATTACACACAACGGCCTAACTGGAACTACTCAATTGCTCCAGTGAAAATGTGAATTAATTTTTGCGTAAGCCCTTAGCAGGACAAGGAGCCGCCAGCCGGAAAAAATGATGCCGAAACCCGTGACCAGCAGCGGATATAATTTTTTTGGCCAAGTGGTGGCAGCAAACAAAGCGAAAATAAAAATCATCAAAATAAACAACGCGAAAAAGACTTCTGCTTTAACTTTTGAAATATCCTGTTTCTGCCGGCCTCTTTCGTTGTAGATCCGCCAGCCCGAATACGCCAGTGACAGGGCCGAGAGTATCAGCAGGACCACCGTTACCGGGCGCATCATAAAATCAATTCCCCAGGCCGACATCGACTTGTAAAATAATCTTCCGCCAGGGGGCCTAAAATAAAACCGAGAATCAGCGGCGCGCGGGGATATTTCCACCGTTTCAAGGCGTAGCCTAAAAACCCGAAGGAAACCGCCAGAATAACATCCTGCCAGAAGTTTCGAATTAAAAAAGCGCCCATGGCGGTCATAAACATAATCGGCGGTATCAAAAGGCTGCTGCGCAGATATGCCAATATGCCCATATAGCGGGAAAGGGGATAGAGGGTCACCGCTCCCAAAATATTGGCAATGACCAACACCCATACCATACCCCAAACCAGATCCAGGTGATCCACCAGCATTTTGGGACCGGGGGTAATGCCGAGAATAAGGAACGCGCCCAGCAAAATCGCCATGCCGCTGCTGCCGGGAATACCGAAGCCCAGGGTCGGCAGCAGCGCGCCGCCCTCCTTGGCGTTATTGGCGGTTTCCACGGCGATAACCCCGCGGACATCGCCTTTGCCGAAGTTTTCACTGTTTTTACAGGTTTGGGCGGCGTGGCCGTAGCAAATCCAGGTGGCGGCATCGCCGCCCAGGCCCGGTATAATTCCGACGATGACACCGATGACCGAGGTGCGCAGGGTCAGCCACCATTCTGTAAAAACGACTTTGGTGCCGTCCCACAGCTGCTTCCAGCTCATTTTTACATCGACTTGTGAGATCTTGGCGGTACTGCCCCGGGCGCCCAGCTCCATCATTTCGGTAAAAGCGAAAAGTCCCAGCACAATGGTGACGATGTGCAGACCGTCCCATAACCAGAGCTGATCAAAGGTAAAACGCCCCACCCCGGTATGGGGGCTCAGGCCGACCATGCCCAGCAACAGACCCATCAGGGCGGTGGTAAACCCCTTGGCCATGGACTCGCGACTGACCACCACGATCGTTGTCAGGCCAAAAACAATCAGCATGAACACTTCGGGTGATCCAAAAGACAGGGTAATCGGCCGCAGCACCGGAATCAGCATCGCCAGCACTATCGCACCGATAACGCCGCCCACCGCGGATGCCGCCAGCTGGGCGCCCATGGCTTCGCCGGCCCGGCCCTGCTGGGCCATGGGAAAGCCGTCAATAATGGTTGCAACGGTCGGTCCGGTTCCGGGAATGCCGAAAAGAATGCTCGGAATGGAGCCGCCGGTGTGCACCACCGAATGCATGGCCAGCAGGAAGGCAAGGCCTGCAAAGGGTGTCATCCCGAATACAAATGGAATCAGCAGGGCCAGCGCCAGGTTGCCGCCCAACCCGGGGACCGCGCCGAAAAAGTTTCCGATAAAAGTTGCAGAGATCATCAGCCAGACGATCTGCCAGTCCAGCAAGAGTTTAAATCCGCCCACCATTCCTTCGAACATGTGATGCCCTCCTTAGGTAGTAAAAACGATGAAAGCGCGATAAATGCGTATAGAACTGGAGAAAGGCGGAGGGGCTAGCTTTCGCCGGCAAATTTGAACCACAGCAGGGAATAACCATTACTGCCGGGAGGCAACGCGTGCCCGTGCGGATGGTTGGTAATTGGAATCATGGCCACTCATGCCTGTTGTAAAGACTGTATAAGGGTCAATCTTCTCTAAAGTCCTTTTCAGACTTGCGATGGTGCGGCTTCTTCTTGTTTTTATCCCGCCCGCCGGTTTCTGGTTCAAGCGTTCGCTCTTTTTTGTTACGGCATTCCGGGCATCGTTTGGGATTGCTGAATCCCCTGGCGTGGGCGCGTTCCTGATCTTTAACAGCAAAAACAAAGGAACGATTGCACTGGATACAGGAAATAATGAGATCTTTCATTTTGCCACTTCTGTTGGTGAGATGGTTTCTTATGTTGTTACAATTCTTTTCTAAAAATTACCTTGTGGTCGCCATTTTTAAAAAAATCATTCAACGTGCAGACGGGACGGTAGCCATGTTTTTCGTAAAAGGCCCTGGCCGGTGCGTAGGCAAGCGTTGAAGATGTATCCACATAAATGTGCTTTCCATTATTACGCCGGATGGCTGCTTCCATAAATTCAACCAGCCGGCTGCCAACCCCTTTTTTTGAATGCTGACTGTCCACCGCAATCCAATAAAGATCGTAGCAGTAGGCCGTCATGGGGATGGGGCCGAAACAGATATAGCCGGCAAACGCTTCAGCGGGATAGACAGCCGAATAGATAAGGTAGTCCCGGTTTGACGGATTGTCCAGAACTTCGTCGACGAGTTCCATGGCCACCTGGACTTCGGCCTCGTTGAAAGTGTCCCCCTGGCAAAGGATCGGGAGAATTTTACTTCTGTCCTTCGGATTAAGCGGCCGTATCAACATTGCGGGCGGACCTTCTCTTCATAAAATCTACAAAACGTTCTACCATCTGGACATAATTCAGGCCGGACTTTTCAATCGCCGCGGCAAATCCGGCATCAGGGCTCAGGCAGGGATTGGCATTTACTTCAAGGATATAGAATTTTTTCTGATCGCCCATCCGGATGTCGATGCGGCCATAGTCTCTCAGCATCAGTACGCGAAAGCACACATGGGCGGCCATTTCTATTTTGCGTTGCAGGGAAACAGAGAGATCCCCGGGAAATTTTCGGGTCGTGTGAAGATATTCAAATGAAGATTTGTCCCATTTGGCATTGTAGTCCAGGATCGGGTAGGTGCTGTCAGGATAATCCACGAAATCAATTTCCGCTACGGGAAGGAGCCTGGCAGACGGGTGGCCCCAAAGGGAAACATTAAATTCCCGACCAGCGATATATTCCTCTACCAGCAGGGTCCCGAAGCGGCTGTATAAATCCGCGGTTCTTTTTTTGAGAATTTTCTTATCGGTGACGATAGACTCCTGGGTGATGCCGACGCTGGCATCTTCAAACTGCGGTTTGATGATAACCGGAAATTTTAATTCAGCCGTATTGAGTGAATCGGCATTGGTGTAAACAAGATGGTTCGGTGTTGAAATACCGGTGGCCCGCAGCAACCGTTTGGTTAAGAGCTTGTCGGTTGTCAGCATCAATGATGTGGAAGGCGACCCCGTGAATGGAATGCCGAGAAGTTCAAAAACCGCCGCCGGATGTCCGCACAGGTTTGCATCCTCATCCACCGTTTCACACAGGTTAAATATCATTTTGATTTGATGCTCTTTTACGGACTGAACAAACGCGGCGATGTCGCGGGTAAAAGGAATTCGCACCGACGGATAGTTTAGCCTGGCAAGGGATTCTTCGATGGCTTCAACCTGGGTCAGGACGTCTTGCGAGGACTCAGAAAAAAGGGTGCCGGCAGATGCCGGCAGGTTAAACACAATGCCGATAATGTTTTCAGACATGACCACAGCCTGCTTTACGCCTTTGTTTGCACGGGGAAATAGCGTTTAATGGCAGATGAAAGGATAGCGCCGATAAGAGATGTATAGGTCATTTTAGCTTTTTTGGCAAGGATGCAAAGGTCGGAGTTCTGGGGATGAAGCCCTGCCAGGGGATTGACCTCCAGAAAGTTCGGGGTTCCTTTATCATCCACGCGCAAATCGATCCTGCCGCCGTCCAGGCAGCCAAGTCCCTGCCATGCATCCAAAGCGACCTGTTTGGCTTTTTCAGCCAGGGCATCCTCTACCAGGACATAGTCAACCAGTTTTTTAAAGTGCTCCTTGTTGTGATAGGAATAGACTTCCGCTTCCGCCTTGTTGTTAAGAATGACTTCCAGGACACCGATGGCAACCGCTTCGGCGCCGCTGCCCAGGATCCCCACCGTAAATTCTCTTCCCGGCAGAAACGCTTCAACCAGGACGGGCTGTTTAAAAGTTTCCACCAGGCTGTTGCAGACGCTCGCCAGTTCTTCCTTGTTGGTAATTTTCGATCTGGCAGTGATGCCTTTGCCGGTTCCTTCAGCGACGGGTTTGGCAAACAGCGGAAACGTGAATTCTTGCCCGTTAAGGGTGGAACCCTTGTCCCATACAAAAAAATCGGGGGTGGGAACCCCTATGTCTCGAACGACCCTTTTGGTCATGCCCTTATGCAGGGTCAGGGAGAGAACCATGGGGTCGGAAAAAGTATAGGGGATTCCATAAGCATCCAGCAGCGCCGGAACCAGGGCTTCGCGCCCGAAGCCCTTTAGTCCTTCGGCAATATTAAACACCATATCCCAGCGATCGCCCGCAGCCAGCCGAACCGTCAGAGAACGCATATTGCCGATCCGGTCTGTTTGGTGCCCCAGGTCCTGCAGTGCGCTGTCGATGGCCGCTATGGTTTCAGGTTTATCGAACTCGGCGGTTTCCTCTTCACTGAACCCTTCCGCCAGGTAATCTTCCCGCAGGTCATACGTCATACCAATTTTCATGCGTTCCATTTCCTTATGAGAGCAACGATGGATCTGGCGGATTTTGGGCGGCGTCCGGGTATCGGCAAATGCGACCCTGATAGTTTTGCAGCAGCAGATCGTTGCCTTCCCGGCCGACCACATATTCGGGAAGCAACGGAATCTTGCCGCCCCCCCCGGGTCCGTCAATGACGTAGGTGGGGACTGCGTAACCGCTGGTATGGCCCCTTAATCCCTGGATGATTTCAAGCCCTTTTGATACCGGCGTTCTGAAATGAGCTGACCCGATAATGGGATCGCACTGATACAGGTAATAAGGTTTCACCCGATTTTTGAGCAGGCCGTGATAGAGCCTTTTCATTGTCTCCACCCGGTCATTTACACCTGCCAGCAGAACCGTTTGGCTTCCCAGGGGGATTCCCGCGTCAGCCAAGCGTTGACAGGCCGACTGGGTCTCCGGCGTCAGTTCATCGGGATGGGTAAAGTGAATGCTCATCCATAACGGATGATATCGTTTGAGCATCCGGATCAAACCGCTGGTGATCCGCTGGGGCAGAACGACCGGTGCTTTGGTACCAATACGAATGATTTCTACATGCGGTATGCGGCGCAGGCGGGAAAGCAGCCATTCCAGCCGGTCGTCCGAAAGCGTCAACGGATCGCCGCCGGACAGCAAAACATCCCGAACCGATGGCGTCGCTTCGATATAGTCCAGGCCCGCCTGCCAGCGGGATGGGTTAAAGCGATGGGTAAGGCGCTTGCCGACCATGCGGGATCTGGTGCAATAGCGACAGTAGGTTGAGCAGAAATCCGTGACTAAAAAAAGAACACGGTCCGGATATCGATGGACCAGTCCGTGTACAGGGGAATCATTTTCTTCCCCCAGGGGGTCTTCGGATTCTTGCGGGGCATGCAGATACTCATTTTTCACCGGTACGACGCTGCGTCGCAAGCCCTGGCCGGGGTTGTCTTTTTCCAGCAGACTCAAGTAATAGGGGGTGATGGCAACGGGAAAGATGGCATCACGATGAAAACCGGCTTCGCGTTCATCCTTGGAAAGGGAAAGGAATCGTTCCAGTTGGCTTAAGCTTGTAATCCGATGGCGAAGTTGCCAGTGCCAGTTGTTCCACTCTGTTTCGGTGACGTCTTTAAAAAACTGTCTGCGAAATGTCAGAGTTTTTTCGCTGGACTTGTTACTGCCAAGGTTGTTTGAATTTAAATCCCAAACAACTTTTAATTTCGTTTCTGTTGAATAACCTGGTGAGACATCGTCTGATTGAAGCGCAATGACGCCTAAACCAGGCAATGTACTCGGAGGTTCCTTTTCATCGTTCAGCAACATTTCTTTTGCCAT
Source organism: Desulfobacterales bacterium (assembly GCA_029211065.1). Lineage (NCBI taxonomy): Bacteria > Pseudomonadati > Thermodesulfobacteriota > Desulfobacteria > Desulfobacterales > Desulfobacterales bacterium. The sequence continues at coordinate 6,968 of JARGFK010000121.1, read as the reverse complement.
TGGTGTTACACCTCCTGTGTGATTAGCGAGCGCTATAAATCGCTCAAGTTTTAATAATTTCAGTCGTGTTTCAGCCGGTCCGTCCGACTGCTGTCCGTCTTGTTGCGGACAAATATATTTTAATAATAATTTAAAGAGTTTAAACCACGATCGGGTTTGTTTTCAACCCCATCGCAGTTGTAAAAATTAGTTGCTTACTAAACAGCAATATCCGTGCCAAACATAACCATTTGATATTATTGAGTTATTATATTCAACGGGCCCTACAAATCGGAATTTCAAATTCCGATTTTGTGACGAAAGATCATTCTGAAATATTGGGAATAGACGTAAAGGCGGAACTGGTGTATATTTAGACATAAAATCGTCCATTATAAAAATCGGAAATTATGGTTCCGATTTTCGGGTCTGTCGGAACTCATGGTTCCAAAATCGGCCTTGCCCAGGAAATCATCGCCACGCTTAACAAGTTGATCCCATTGAAGGATTCCACAACTTTGGGATGCAAAAAAAACATGCCGACGAAACTTTTGAACGGGATCGTTCTGTTTCGATGCAGTTACAGAACAGGGTTTCAGCAAGGATTTCGGGGTCCCCCATGTGTCGAAGTGCTGAGAAGAAAAAGATAAGGTTTCGTGCCGGGCCTGACGTCTCACGCCACACCCCTTAATTTTCTAAGGAAAAAAATTGTTTGATAGTTTCTGAATATCGATCTAAGTATTCACAGCCAAATAGGAACAACAATTTAGTCACGGTTTAATACAATATATTCCCTGTGTCAATAAAATAGATACCATATGTTGGGGATTTCAGGGAAATATGATTTTACAAATATTCTTTCACTCCCGTGGGATATTGTTCAAATAAAATTTAAAAAATGATTTCTCCGGTCTGTCGGGTGCTGTATCCCCCCAGGGCTTCAACCCGTTGTTTGAACCCGGGGGAATGGATGGTTTCAAGCAGGATCTGAATATTTTCAGTTTCCAAAAACATTTGCGGTATGACCAGATCGTAGCGTTCGGTGACAACGGGAATAAAATCCAGCCCAAGTGCCTTGGCAGCAGCGTAAATACCGAGACCGACATCCACGGAACCGCTGAGAACGGCAACGGCAACCGACATGTGGGTAAACTCATCGGTTTCATATCCGTTAATTTCAGCGGGATTAAGACCAAGTTCTTTCAGGCGGTAATCAAGTAAAATCCGGGTGCCGGAGCCGGCCTGCCGGTTGATAAAAACAATGTCATCCCGCACAAGATCCTCGATCCCTTTTATTTTCCTGGGGTTTCCCGGTGCGACGATGAGCCCCTGGTCACGAAACACGAGCTGGACCAGTCGGACGCCGCCGGGGGGGCTGTCATCGGAGATATACTTGTGTATATATGAAATGTTGTAAGTGCCGCTTTCGGTATCCAGCAAGTGAGAACCGGCCACATGGCAAACCCCTTTTTTGATTGCCATCAGGCCGCCTAAACTTCCCACATGACTGGATGAAAAGGTCAAGTGGCTATGGGTGGCTTTGATTTGATCGGCCAGAATGTCCAGGGTCATATCATGGCTGCCCACCACGACGATGGTATTCTGAACAGATGAAAGCGGTCGCAGAAGTTCGGCCGGTACCGGTCTAAATTCTTTCAATCCTTCAACATTGTTGGGAATCCGGATGATGCCGTCTGCCTCGGTAATCGAGGTGATGCAGCCCGCACCGCGCGGCAGCGGGGTTGCGACGATTTTACTGCCGACAGCGCCCAGCTTTACCCGCAGGAATTCCTCAACCCCCAGCTTTGACGCTATTTTTTTGGTCGGCTCCACCATAACGGTGGGTCGCTCCCGATCCGGCTGTCCCAGCAACCGACAGATGAGCGGTTCGACAAACTGTTCAAAGGCGACAATCGCTGAAACCGGATAGCCGGGGATGCCGATGGCCGGTTTGGAGCGGACATCGCCGATGATGACCGGTTTGCCCGGCATGATGGTCACACCGTGCACCAGCACGTCGCCCAGGTCGGAAATGACATCTTTGGCATAATCTTCCGAGCCGGCGGAAGATCCGCCGATAATCAGGACCATATGAAAATCAGCGTCAATGGCGGCGGCAACGGCCTGTTTAATCTTTTCCTGATCATCGGCGAGCATGTCGTGGCGGGTATAGCAGCCGCCGGTCGCTTCCGTCAGCGCTCCCAGTACATAAGCGTTGGTCTCCAGTATCTGGCCGGGTCGGAGCGCTTCTATGGCGGTATGGCGCCAGTCGACCAGTTCTGTTCCCGTTGGTATGATAAAAATTTTGGGGCGCTCTTTAACCGAAATTGAAAAGATACCGCCTGAAAGCAAAGCCCCCACACAATAGGGTGTGATAACGTGATTCCGGGGGAACAGCAGTTCCGTTGCCACAATGTCTTCACCCATTTTGCGGACATTCTGCCAGGGAAAAACCGGTGCTTCGATTTCGACCTGTTGAGGGTCCAGCACATGAACCTGTTCGATCATGATCACGGCATCCGTGTTTTCAGGCATGACATGACCGGTATTGACATAAAATGCGTCCGTACCAATTTTGAGCTGCCGGGGTTTGGCTTCACTGGCGCCGAAACTTGATGCGGCCTTGACGGCGATGCCGTCCATAGCAGCAGAATGAAAACCGGGAGAAGAGAGCCGGGCGGTTACCGGTTCGGACAGAACCCTACCCACGGCATCCGGCACTGAAACAGATTCACTGGAAAGTACCTCAGACAGCTGAAAATGCTTTAAAACAATTTCCCGGGCTTCATTGAGCGTTTTCATTTTCAGGTACACATTGCGGCTTGATTTCATTTCTTCTCCAAACAAAGCATACGGTTATGGATTGTATCGATGGTCTTGAATGTTATCATTGGCAGTTGTAATTATAGCTGCAGGACTTCAACTTCCGAACCCTCATCCAGGCCCTCCGTATCGCGTCCGACCTGAATCAGGCCATCAGCCTTTACCATTGTGTTGATCAATCCGGATTTTCCCAGGATGGGGGTCGCCCACAGGATGCCCGCTTTATAAGCTAATTTTACCCGGATAAAATCAACGCGTCCCTGAGCGGACGAAACGTTACGGCTGAGACGGGCACGGAGGGGGGGGCGCAACCGGCCCTCGTCTGCAAGGCCGCCGATATGCTCAATAAACGGCCTCACAACAACGGCGAAAACAATCATGGCGGATACCACGTGTCCCGGTAAACCCCACAGCGCTTTGGGGCCGGATCGGGCCAAGATCGTCGGTTTCCCGGGGCTGATGGAAATGCCGTGTACCAATATCCGGGGATCCGGCAAGGCCGACAGCACATCGAGACTAAAATCACGAACGCCTACAGAGCTGCCGCCTGAAATCAGGACCATGTCCGTTTGGTCAAGGGCCTGAGCGCATGCTTTGTAGAGATCATCGGCGTTATCGCAAACGATTCCGAAAGGGACAGGAACGGCACCGGCATCGTGAACCTGGCAGGAAAGGGTATAGGTATTGATATCTCGAATTTGTCCCCGCTCGGGTTTTTGATCCACCGGAACAATTTCATCTCCGGTGGATATGATAGCCACCTGCGGTTTTTTAAACACAACGATCGATTCTCGTCCGAAAGCCGCCAGCAATCCCACTTCCTGGGGTCTGAGTTTCCGGCCCCTGGTTAGAATTTTTTCATCTTTTTTAAAGTCTTCAGCGATCTCAACAACATGCTGACCGGGGGCAACACTGCGGTAAGCTTCGATTGTCTGGTCGTCGATGGCGTTCACATATTCAATCATTACAACGCTGTCTGCGCCGGCCGGCAGCATCCCGCCGGTTGATATCCGGGCGGCCTCTCCGGGGCCGATGACAAAAGACGGGGTTTCCCCCATGGCAATTGAGCCTGTTACGGACAGATAGGCCGGATTGCCTTCGGTGGCGCCGAATGTTGAGGAAGCCTTTACGGCAAAACCGTCCATAGTGGAGCGGGTAAAATCAGGCAGGTCGACATCGGAAAAGGCATCGACAGCCAGCACCCGGCCGTTGGCGTCAATCAGCGAAATTTCTTCGGTTCCCACATGCCGGAACTCAGACCGATAATCCAGAACCTTGTCTAAATCGGTTACTTTAAAAAAATCTCTCATTATAATATTTTCCGCAGCCTTAAAATTCAGATGATATTAGAAGTTCGGGAGAATTTTAACACGGATTGGATCGGGTTGAAAGATTAAAACCTGAGATTTGTACGTATTGTAGGATTTTATCCGCAAGATTCAGGCAAAAAATATCGCTGTTTTCAGCCCGGCGATAGACAGCCACGCCGCAGGCAGTGGTAAAGATTGCAGTATTTTTTTCATTAAGAATTTGAATCAGACCGTCATCAGTTGGTTCTTGCGAGGAAAAAAGAGATTATTTTTCGTCATCATCAAAATCTTCATACTCATCATCCACAATTTTGAACGAAGTATTGTTTTTTTTGAGAGCCGGCTTATCATCGAAATCATCTTCTATATCGTCATCCAACACTTCCTCGATCCCGGTTGCGTCATCCTCGATGTCTTCCACGATCTTGCGTTTGACGCGTTGTTTGATGATGAAATCGACATCGTCTAAAACGACTTCACTGGACGGGCTGGGTTCAGGGCCGTATATCGTCAACACGGCATCGGCAATTTTATTTGCGAACAAACCGGAGGGGTACATATTCGGGGTCCGCAGAGCGGCAATGAGCGCCTCTTTGCCTTTGGTTATGGCGGCAGTAATTTTTTCTTCAGAATATGTCTCCTGACAAAGAAAGGATAGGATTTCCTTGTCCAGTTCGGCATACTCCTTAATGGTTATCTGTTTCTGCTCCGTATTTCTTTCAATCAGATACTTATGCTTCATGCTAAATCTCCAATAATGACAAAAATGTTCGCTGGTCGTTGGTTGCCAGGTCAATATTCACTTGAAATTTTTCTTGGGAAACCATAAAATTCGCATCCTGTCAATAACCAAAATAATTTTTTTTATTCCGGTCATCATATTTTTCTTTTCCCGACGCTTTTGCCGATAGAGAGAACCGTTGGAGCGGCATAAAAATATTGACCTGCCAATTTTAAGATGTTAAAGAACGGCCTTAATCTTTGGAGGGATGGCCGAGTGGTTTAAGGCGGCGGTCTTGAAAACCGTTGAGTGTCAAAGCTCCGTGGGTTCGAATCCTACTCCCTCCGCCAGAAAATTCAATAAAATTGAATTTTACGGGTAGCCAATAGCCACAAGTATTTTTATGTGTAAAAATCCTGGAGAGATGGCCGAGTAGGCTGAAGGCGCTCGCCTGCTAAGCGAGTGTGGGGGGAAACCTCCACCATGGGTTCGAATCCCATTCTCTCCGCCATTTCAATAAGTTAAGGCCGATGAAGTGACTTCATCGGCCTTATTTTTTTGCGGGCGGGTCAATATGGGGGTAAAGATTTGATTTCTCCGGAGCCTGTTACATGCGATAATCCATGCGTGGCGCCTTATTGTTTCGACCTTTATTTCTCTCAAAAAATTTGCGCTGGGGCTTCCGATGGCGCTGTTGACTGTCCTCACGAACGGAAGCCGGGACGTTGTAGTCAAAGTTTGACAAGGTCCGTTGTTCGACTTCTGAACCGATGATTCGATTGATGGCGCGTACCATATCTCTGTCGTCCCCGGTAATCAGCGTGAAAGCTTCACCGCTGCAAGTCGCCCGCCCGGTCCGGCCGATGCGGTGAATGTATGCATCCGGAGTTGAAGGGATATCGTAATTGATGACATGCGAAACCCGGGTCACGTCAATACCCCGCGCGGCAATATCGGTGGCCACCAGAATCTGAAACGTTCCGTCCCGAAAGCCATCCAATGCAGCCTGGCGTTTTCCCTGGGAAAGGTTCCCCTGCAGCGAGGCCGATCTGTAGCCGGCGACAGCCAGCTTTTTCCCCAGACTCTTGGCGCGGTGTTTGGTGCGCGTAAAGATCAGAACCGATCCGGTAGGCGTACTTTCCAACAGATTCAGCAACAGCGCCGTTTTCAAATGCTGGGCTACCGGATAGAGCGCATGGCTGACAGTGTCTGCCGGCGCGGCAATTCCGATCTGGACGGTGACTGGATTTCGCAGGATGTCCTTGGCCAGATGTCGTATTTCGGCGGGCATGGTAGCCGAGAAAAGCAGCGTCTGGCGCTGTTTCGGAAGATGGGTCAAAATTCTTCTGATATCAGGGAGAAACCCCATATCGAACATCTGGTCAGCTTCATCTATTACCAGCACTTCCAGTCGGGAGAGATCGACGGTATGACGGCCGATATGGTCCAGAAGCCTGCCGGGGCAGGCAACAATTATATCGGCACGCTTCAACTTCTGAATCTGTGGGTTAATTGCCACACCACCGTAAACAGTGGCGCTTTTAAGGCGGGTCTTGCACCCCAGGGTTTCGATCGCCTGGTGGATCTGTTCAGCCAATTCGCGGGTGGGGGCCATTATCAGGGAACGGACGCTGCCGTTGTGACCGCCCATCAATCGATTCAGGATCGGCAGGACGAAAGCAGCTGTTTTGCCGGTTCCGGTTTGGGCCAGTCCCATCACATCGCAACCCTTCAGAATCGGCGGAATCGCTTTGTCCTGAATCGGGGTCGGAGCGCTGTAGCCGGCTTCTAAAACGCCTGCCGTAACAGCAGGGTGAAAATTAAATGTTTCAAACTTCAAATAATACCTTCTTTCTGTGTTTCCATAAAAAAAGCCCCGGAGTTATTCCGGGGCTTACGTAATTTTTGATCAACAACCAGGAACACCATAATTTGGCCCGACTCTACAGGTTGTCGGAACGGCTGTCAAGCTTAATTGTGAAACCTGTTCTTTGTTTGCATATAAGCGGTGATATTCAAAAAAGACCTGTGTGTAGAAGCAGATCCAGGTTATTTATCAAACTGGGTATGCAGTTAACTCAACCGCCCACTATATGTAGAGGGTTACCTCCAATAATCATTTGGCGCGACACAGG